>DASSPC010000229.1:0-4899 GCA_035699865.1 Oryzihumus sp.
CCCGGTCCCGGCGACCCGGACGAGCGGCGCGCCGAGGGGGACGTCGTCGCCCAGGGCTCGATCAGCCGGGCCCGGCTGGCCGAGCCCGACGTCCGGGTCACGGCACAGGCGCCGTACGGGTCCGCGGCGGGGCTGCTGGTCGAGGCCTCGGAGGTCGCCGACACCATCGTCGTCGGCGCCCGCGGGCGCGGCGCGGGACGCTCGGCGGTGCTCGGGTCGGTGTCACAGCAGGTCGCCATGCACGCGGCCTGCCCGGTCGTGGTCACCCGGGAGCACGCCAGCCAGGACGGGGCCGGGGCCGGCCGGGTGGTGGTCGGTGTCGACGGGTCAGAGCTGTCCAACGCCGCGATCGCCTACGCCTTCGCGCACGCGTCGATGACCAACGCCGGCCTGACCGTCGTGCACGCCTGGTGGTGGGAGTACGTCGAGGGCGTCCTGGCCGAGTCGCCCTGGGCGGGGGACTGGGAACAGATCCGCTCCGACGAGGAGATCGTCGTGGCCGAGTCGCTGGCCGGCTGGCGGGAGAAGTACCCCGACGTCGACCTGGCCGTCCACATCGTCCGCGGTCACCCGGTCGACCTGCTGGTCCAGGAGTCCGCCGGCGCCGACCTGCTGGTGGTGGGCAGCCGTGGCCGTGGCGGCTTCCGCGGGCTGATGCTCGGCTCGGTCAGCCACGGCGCCCTGCACCACGCCGGCTGTCCGGTCGCCATCGTGCGCAACCGCTGAGCGCCTCGCGCCAGGGCGAAGACTTCATATGTTGTGAAGTCTTCACCCAGCGACGGAGCGCCGGGTGATGACCCAGTCGATGAAGCCCGGCCAGTCGCGGACGACCAGGCCGAGAGTGAGGCCCATCGCCGCCGCGGCGGTCGAGGCGGCGAGGGCACGCAGGTGGACGGTCATGGCGACCCCCTTCCGGCGGGTGAGCCCCGGGCGCTCGCCCGGGTTGGTGTGACTCAGGCTGCGGCCCGGGCCGGCCTGGCGACCACCGACCCTGGGTGTGGACCCACCCCACCCAGGTGTCGCCGCGGCGCACCGGGCGACGATCGTCGCGGCCGTTTCGGGCTGTTTTCGCGCACGAGACGCCGCGATGATCGTCGTGCTGGGCCGGGTGCGCCCGCTCAGGCGCCCGCGAACTCGGCCCGCACCCCCACCAGCCGCACCGGGCGGTGCTCGGTGAACAGCGCCAGCGCAGCGGCGGCGCCGTCCTCGATGACCGTCGCGTCCAGCGTCGGGCCGGGCAGCGGGTGGCCGTGGGTGTGCGTGGTGAACGGCGCGTAGCGCACCTTGACGGTGACCCGGTCCACCGGCCTCTGCTCGGCAGCCACGTCATGGGCCACCTGCCGCGCGACCCTTGCCACCTGCGCCTGCACCTCGGCCCAGTCGGCCACGTCCACCTGGAAGGTCACCTCCCGGCTGCGGGACCGGGCCACCCACGGGGTGCCGGTCACCCGGGCCCGGCTCAGCCCCCGGCCGAGGTTGACCAGCCACGGCCCGGTCTTCGGCCCCACCTGCGAGGCGAGCGCCTCGGGGTCGGTCTCCGCGAGCTCGCGGACCGTGGTGATGCCGAGACCGGCCAGGCGTTTCGCGGTCTTGGCGCCGATGCCCCACAGCACGTCCGTGGGCCGGTCGCCGAGCAGCCCGAACCAGGAGTCGTGGGTGATCCGGAAGACCCCCGCCGGCTTGCCGAACCCGGTGGCGAGCTTGGCCTGGAGCAGGTTCTGGCCGATGCCGACGCTGCAGTCCAGCCCGGTCGCCTCGCGCACCCGCCGCTGCACCTCGCGCGCCAGCGCCTCCGGGTCGTCGGTGCGCACCCCGAGGAACGCCTCGTCCCAGCCGAGCACCTCGAGCACGGCGTCGAACGTGCGCAACGTGTCCATCACCGTGGTGGACGCCGCCTCGTAGACCTCCCGGTCCACCGGGAGGAAGACCGCGTCGGGGCACCTGCGCGCGGCGGTGCGGAGCGGCATACCGGAGTGCACGCCGAAGGCGCGTGCCTCGTAGGAGGCGGTGCTCACCACCCCACGCTTGCCCGGGTCCCCGTCGCCGCCGACGACGACCGGGCGGCCGCGCAGCTCGGGTCGGCGCAGCACCTCGACCGCCGCGATGAACTGGTCGAGGTCGACGTGCAGCACCCACCGCGGCGCCGGCTCCATGCCGCGATTGTGGCCCGGACCGCCGGTGGGCGCGGCCCGAACGCGCTCAGTCCTGCGGTGCGAGGGCGCGCGGGACGCAGGGGAAGTAGACCTCGGTGCGCGGGTTGGCCACACCGGGCTCGTCGAGGTAGCACTCCCACGGGTCGCCACTGGCGGCCATCCCCTGCGCGACGATCCAGTCCGCGACGGCCTGGTATGCCGCGCCGAGGTCGCCGTAGTCCCCCACGTGAGTCGTGTGGGCGGCCGACCCGGCGGGCAGGGTCGCCGGTTGCACCCGGCCGGTCTCAGTGGGCTTTGCGGAGACGGGGAAGCCGGCCTCGACGTCCCAGCCGCCGTCGTCGGTCGGCCGGTAGCGGCCGAACGGCGGCCCGGCCGGGTGCAGCCCCTGCTCGCCCACGCTGCTCATCACCTCGCCGAAGGCCTGGCCGAGGAAGTCTCCGATCCCGTTGTGCCCGACGTGCGCCCGGACCACGGCCGCCGGCTGGCCGGGCAGATGCACCAGGTCGATCTCGTACCCCATGACCCCAGCCAACCGGCCTCCGCGGGCAGCCGCCACCCCCGAAGGTCCCCCCAGCCAGCGCTCAGTCGATGGTCAGGGCGGCATCCTCGGCGAAGTCCACGCGGATGGCGGCGCGTCCCGGCGTCGCGCCGCTCGGGACGGTGACCTCGACCGACACCTGCCCGTGCGCGTCGCTGTCCACCGTGGCAAGCCGGGTCTGCCTTCCCTCCTGGACCAGGTCGACTGTGACGCCGTGCCAGGTGTGACCCGGCACCGCGGGGGCGCCGGGGTCGGTGTCCGCGCACGCCGGGTCCAGGTCCACCCGGACGGTGAGGCGGTCCCCGGGCCTGGCGTGACCGGAGGACAGGACGGGACGTGGGAGGGCGCAGCTCGCTTCCGAGCCAGCGGAGCACCCGGCGACCAGAAGCAGTCCTGACAGCAACGCGACGGCCTGGACCCGCGACAACGCCACCACCCCCACTGCGACCAACGGTCGAGCTGCCATCGTCCCACCACGATGCCCCGACGGACCGGAGTGCGGCTGGATAGTGTCCGCGGGTGAACGAGGCCCTGCTGCAGTGCGTGCGCGTGCCCGGCATCGACCGGCTGGTTGCCGGCGCGGTCGTGCACTCCGAGGCCGGAGTGCTGGTCGTGCGGCGGTCCCTGACCGACGACTTCCTCCCCGGCGTCGAGGAGCTCCCCTCCGGCGGTTGCGACGAGGGCGAGACGGTCGCCGAGGCGCTGAACCGCGAGCTGCAGGAAGAGATCGGGTGGCGCGGTCCGGTGGTGGTCGACGGCGGGTTCGTGACGCACTTCGACTACGTCACCGGCAGCGGGGCCACGGCTCGCCAGCACACCTTCTCGGTCCCGCTCGGGGACCAGGTCGTGCGGCTGTCGCCCGAACACAGCAGCTGGCGGTGGCTGCGGCGGGCCGACCTCGACACCTCTGACCTGACCGCCAAGACCAGGCGCACCGTCGAGGAGTGGTGGTCCCACCAGGTCCACCACCCGAGCGACGGGAGCGTCATGTCCAGCGCGAAGGGTTGACCACACCCCGACGTGGTCAACCCTTCACCCAGCGCCGTATGCCGGGCATCGACAGAACGACGAAGAGGCCCCATCCCCTTCGGGCGGAGCCTCTTCGTCGATTTGGCGGTGGCGGAGGGAGCCGACGTCTCACTGCCGTTCGACGTCTCCCGGCATCCACCCGCCACCGCCAACAGGAAACCCCCGGTCGCAGAGCTCCCGGGGGTTCCAGTTGGCGGTGGCGGAGGGATTTGAACCCTCGGTGGACTTCCGCCCACAAACGCTTTCGAGGCGTTCTCCTTAGGCCGCTCGGACACGCCACCGCGCGGAAGGTTACTAGAGACGGTGCCCCGCAAAGAAATCGAGCAGCAGCTGCGAGCACTCGGCCTCCCGCACGCCGCCGATGACCTCGACGCGATGGGTGGCCCTGCGGTCCCGGACCAGGTCCCACACCGACCCGCATGCCCCGGCCTTGGGGTCCCAGGCCCCGAGCACGAGCCGGGCCACCCGCGCCAGCATCAGCGCCCCCGCGCACATCGCGCACGGCTCCAGGGTCACGACCAGCGTGCAGTCCTCCAGCCGCCAGGTGCCGAGCTTGGCCGCGGCCTCCCGCATGGCCACCACCTCGGCGTGGGCGGGCGGGTCACCCTGCGCCTCGCGCAGGTTGCACCCGCGCCCGATCACCTCACCGGAGGGCGAGACGACGACGGCACCCACGGGCACGTCACCGGAGGCCAGCGCCCCGGCGGCGACCGCGAGCGCCTCCCCCATCCACGCGGCATACGCGGGGTCGTGCACTGGACCACCTCGGAGACTCACACGGTAAGTTTCGCCCATGCGCGTCCACGTTGCCGACCACCCGCTCATCGCCCACAAGCTCACGGCCCTGCGGGACAAGGACACCGACAGCCCGACCTTCCGTCGGCTCGCGGACGAGCTCGTGACGCTGCTGGCCTACGAGGCCACCCGGGACGTGCGCGTCGAGCCGGTCGACATCGTGACCCCGGTCGCGCCCACCCGCGGCATCAAGCTGGCCTCCCCCAAGCCGCTGGTGGTGCCGATCCTGCGCGCCGGGCTGGGCATGCTCGACGGCATGGTGCGCCTGCTGCCGACCGCCGAGGTGGGCTTCCTCGGCATGGTCCGCAACGAGGAGACGCTCGAGGCGACGACCTACGCCAACCGCCTGCCCGACGACCTGTCCGGCCGCCAGTGCTACGTCCT
>DASSPC010000230.1:0-15116 GCA_035699865.1 Oryzihumus sp.
CGCGTGGCGGACAAGCGCTTCCTGGTCGAGCTGAGCAAGACGCTCGAGGCGCAGGCGCTGGACGCCGACGGCGCCGCCATCGTCCTGTCCTCCTTCCAGGACGTGCGGCACCTCACCCCGTCCACGATCGGCCGCTACGAGCAGCTGTCCCGCACCGGCTCGCTGGTGGCCATGCTCGGCACCGGGGTCGACAGCCCGCCGGTCGCCGGCGCGCGGCACGCCCCGCTCGACCCCGCCGACCCGCTGCAGCGGGAGTGGACGCTGGTCGTCATCACGCCGACCTGGGCGACCCTGCTCACGGCGCACGACTTCGGCGACACCGGACGACCCGAGGGCGACCGGCGGTTCAACTTCGTCCTCACCCACGAGCGCGACCTGGCCGTGGCCGCCTCCCGCAGCCTGCTGTCGCGGGTCTGGGAGGGCCACCAGGACCCGCGGCCGCGCCGGGTCGGCCGCCGGCGGCGGATGGTCTCCTGACCGCCGCCCGGCATGCCGTCGTCCCACGCACGGCCTCGGGCGATAGCCTCCGAACGTGTACTTCACCGACCGGGGCATCGAGGAGCTGGCACAGCGACGGGGCGAGGAGGAGGTCAGCCTGGAGTGGCTGGCCGACCAGCTGCGCACGTTCGTCGACCTGAACCCCGAGTTCGAGACCCCCATCGAGCGCTTCGCCACCTGGCTGGCGCGACTCGACGACGACGAGGACTGAACAGCGTGAGCTTTGTGGACCACTTCGCCGACGAGGACGTGCCCGACATCCCGACCGAGTTCGCCCCCACCACCGAGTTCCACGTGCCCGAGGGCCCGCGTGACATCGGGATGGTCTTCATCGGCGACTCCTACGTCGCCGGCTACGGCGACCCCAAGGGCCTGGGCTGGGTGTCCCGGGTCGTGGGCCGCACCTCGCACCCGGACGTGGACCTCACGGCATACAACCTGGGCGTGCGCGGCGACGCCTCCACCGACGTCCTGGCCCGCTGGGGCGCGGAGTGCCGCCCGCGCTGGACCGAGCGCGCGGAGCGACGGCTGGTCATCGGGGTCGGCGCCAACGACGTGCGCAACGGCATGACGACGGCCCGCCTGCGGCTGTCCCTGGCCAACATCCTCGACGACGCCGCGGCCGCGGGCATCGCGACGTTCGTGGTGGGCCCGCCGCCCACCCTGGACCAGGACTTCAACGACCGGCTCGCGGTCGTCGTCGAGGCCCAGGCCGACGTGTGCTCCCGCCGCTCGGTCCCCTACGTGGACTGCTTCCACCCCCTGCTGGGGCACGAACAGTGGCAGGCCGACCTGTCCGCCGGCGACGGCTGGCACCCCGGGCAGGCCGGCTACGGCCTGATCGCGTGGCTGGTGCTGCACGGCGGCTGGTCACGCTGGCTCCTCATCGAGGACTGACGCCCAGGTCGCGCACCACCCGCGCGAGCCACACTGCTTGCCGAGAGGGACGTTTCTCTGGGTTTGGGACCACGCCAAACCCGGAGAAACGTCCCTCTCGGCGTGATGGTCGGAAACCCTTGCACTCGCGATACATCGCGATATAACGTGTCGCCTCAAGACGCGATATAACGCGTCGTCAGACCTCAGCAAGGGAGCGGGGCATGGCACAGCAGTGGGAGATCGACGGACCCAAGGTCCTCGACATCGGCGGCGAGGGCGAGACCGTCCGCAAGCTCAAGGTGGGCCTGGTGGCCGGGCACGTCGACATCGTCACGCATGACGACTCGAGCACGGCGCGGCTGGAGGTGCACGAGGTGGTGGGGCGGCCGCTGCAGGTCACCTGGACCGGCTCGACCCTGAAGGTCAGCCACATCAAGGAGGACGCGGACAACCTGTTCGAGAGCCTCAAGCAGAGCTTCGCCTCCCTGGGCAACCAGCGGCTCCGCGCCCGCGTGAGCCTGTCGGTGCCGGCCGCAGCCGAGGTCAGCGTGAGCACCGTCAGCGCGGATGCCCTCGTCAACGGCGTGCGCGCCGAGGTCCGGGCCAACACCGTCTCCGGGGCGCTGACCCTCGACGACATCGCCGGCGACGTCAAGGCCAACACGATCAGCGGCGAGGTGGAGTGCCACGGCCTGGCCGGCAACTTCACCGGCAAGTCGGTCAGCGGTCCGGTCACGGTCCAGGCCAGCCGGCTCGGGGCGATCAAGCTCAACACGGTCAGCGGTGACATCGCGCTGGACCTCACCAGCGGAGCCGCCCAGATCAGCTCCAACTCGGTCTCCGGCGACGTCACGGTGCGCATCCCGGCGGGTGGCGGCTTCGACGTGACCGCCCACACCGCCTCCGGCCAGGTCGTCATCGACGGCCGGCGGGTCACCCTCCCGGGATCGAGACGACCGGGTGGCCAGCTCAGCGAGGGCGACCGGGCGCTGGCGATCAAGGCCAACGCGGTCTCCGGCAACGTCGTGGTGCTGCGCGCCGCAGCGGGTGGCACCCCGCAGGACTCGCCTCAGGACCCGCCGCAGGACGGCCCCCGCGACACCCCGCAGGACGTGCCCGGCGACTCCGAGAGCGCCGCAGGATGAGCCCGGTCTTCGCCCACGGCCAGCTGCGGCTCTACCTGCTCGCCCTGCTCGAGGAGGGGCCGCGCCACGGCTACGAGATCATCCGGGCCCTGGAGGACCGGTTCAACGGGCTCTACTCCCCCAGCGCCGGCACGGTCTACCCGCGCCTGGCCAAGCTCGAGGAGGAGGGGCTCGTCGAGCGCTCCGAGGAGGGCCGCAAGGCGACCTACCGGATCACCGACGCCGGCCGCGCCGAGGTCCAGGCACGCCAGCTCGACCTGGCCGACCTGCAGCAGGACCTCGACCACTCGGTCCGCGAGCTGGCCCAGCAGGTGCGCTCACGGGTGCACGGCAGCGCCACCGACCTCCGGGCGGAGCTCAAGGCGGCCGCCAAGGAGGCCAGGGCCAACGCGACACCCGCCGGCACGGCCTACGACTCGGCCTGGCCGCTGGGCGACTGGGGCAGCGGCCCCGCCGCCCGGGACATCGAGGCCGCGATCAACGCCTTCCGGCACGACGTGCGCGACGCCGTCCGCCGGGTGCAGGCCGACAGCCAGAAGCGGCAGGAGGTGCTCGACATCCTGCACGACGCGGCGGGCCGCATCCGCGAGGTGCTGCAGCGTCGCTGAGGCTCAGGTGGTGATGACGACCTTGCCGAAGAGGTCTCCGGCGACCATCTTCTCGAAGCCCGCGCGGGCGTCGGCGAGGGCGTACTCGGAGTCGACAGCCGGGGTGATCCCCCGGCTGTCGACGAGCCGCGCCAGGCGCTCCAGCTCCTGGCGGTTGCCCATCGTCGACCCGATCACCCGCAGCTGCTTGAAGTAGATCTTGGTCAGCTCCGCCCTGGCCGGCGCGTCGCCGGACGTGGCGCCGGAGATGACGACCGTGCCGCCGGGGCGCAGCGAGTTGATGGAGTGCGACCAGGTCGCCGCACCCACCGTCTCCATGACGGCATCGACCCGCTCGGGCAGCCGCGCGCCCGGCTCGAAGACCGCGTCGGCCCCGATCTCCAGGGCCTTGGCCCGCTTCGCCTCGTCCCGGCTGGTGGCCCACACCCGGTAGCCGGTGGCCGCCCCGAGCTGGACCAGCGCGGTGGCCACTCCCCCGCCGGCGCCCTGCACCAGCACCGTCGCGCCGGGCGTCAGGCCGGCGCTGGAGAACAGCATCCGGTATGCCGTGAGCCAGGCCGTGCTCAGGCAGGCAGCGGTGTGCCAGTCGAGTCCGGCCGGCTTGGGCACGAGGTTGGCCGTGGGCACGAGCACCTTCTCGGCCAGCGTGCCGTCGTGCAGCTCGGACAGCAGCGAGCGGCGCGGGTCGAGGGTCTCGTCGCCCTGCCAGCCCTCGCTGGCGACCACCGCGTGGACGATGACCTCGTTGCCGTCCTCGTCCAGGCCCGCGCCGTCGCAGCCCAGCACCATCGGCAGCCGGTCGGCGGGCAGGCCGACACCCTTGAGCGACCAGACGTCGTGGTGGTTCAGGCCGGCCGCCTTGAGCGTGACGACGGACCACCCCGGGCGCGGCTCGGGATCGGGGCGCTCCCCGATCACCAGGCCCGACAGCGGGTCGGAGGCGGACTGGCTGGCGGCGTAGGCGGCAAGCATGACCCGACCCTAGCCAAGCCGGTCAGGCCAGGCCCGCCACGGCTGCGGCAACGGCCGGCGCGCACCGCTCGTCGAAGACGCTGGGCACGATCTCCTCGGCCGTGGGCTCCTCGACCAGGTCCGCGATGGCGTGGGCGGCCGCCACCTTCATCGCCTCGGTGACCTGCGGGACGCCTGCGTCGAGGGCGCCGCGGAAGATCCCCGGGAAGGCCAGCACGTTGTTGATCTGGTTCGGGAAGTCCGAGCGCCCGGTGGCGACGATCGCGGCATACCGGGAGGCGACGCCGGGGTGGACCTCCGGGTCGGGGTTGGCCAGGGCGAAGATGACCGATCCCGGGGCCATGCGGGCGATGTCGGCCTCGGGCACCGAGCCGCCGGAGACGCCGATGAACACGTCGGCGTCCACGAGGGCGTCGGCCAGCGAGCCGGTCAGCCCGCGGGGGTTGGTCGTCGCAGCGAGGCGGTGCTTGTGCTCGGCCAGGTCCGAGCGACGCGGGGAGATGACACCGCGGGAGTCGCAGACGACGATGTCGCCGATGCCGGCCCGGCTGAGCAGCCTGGCCACGGCGACGCCGGCCGCGCCGGCACCGGAGATGACCACCCGCATCGACGCGAGCGGGCGGCCCACCACGCGGGCGGCGTTGACGAGCCCGGCGAGCACCACGATCGCGGTGCCGTGCTGGTCGTCGTGGAAGACGGGGATGTCGAGGCGCTCCTGCAGCCGGCGCTCGATCTCGAAGCAGCGCGGCGCGGAGATGTCCTCGAGGTTGATGCCGCCGTAGGTGGGGGCGATCCGGGCGATGGCGTCGACGAGCTCGTCCACCGAGCCGGACTCCATGCAGACCGGGACCGCGTCGACGTCGGCGAAGTGCTTGAACAGCACCGCCTTGCCCTCCATCACGGGCATCGCCGCGAGCGGCCCGATGTCACCCAGGCCGAGCACCGCGGTCCCGTCGGTGACCACCGCGACGGTGTTGCGGCGCGCGGTGTAGCGGGCCGCCAGCGACGGGTCGGCGGCGATGGCGCGGGAGACGTCGGCGACGCCCGGGGTGTAGAGCAGGGACAGGTCGCGCCGGTCGCGCAGCGGCTTCGTGGCGGTGACGGCCAGCTTGCCGCCCTCGTGGGCGCGGAAGACCGGGTCGGAGGGGTCGAACGCATGGAGCGGGAACGACGGGTGGGCAGACATGGCACCTCTTCGACATGGAGCGAGCACGCAGGGAGATCAGAGAACTCGAAGCCTGGGTGGTGGCTACTGACACGTCGCGGGGGGTGGCCCGCTGCGTCCGATGGTGCCACAGCGCACGCTTGCAGGCACACCGCAGTCACCAGACTGTGACGCGGCTCGCTGCCGGCTGCGTCGGCATCGGATGGGTATGCATCTGCATGCATGATGATGCGATAACCTCTCCCCGCGCGTCCGGACCAACCCGGACATGACCGGACTTCCGGGCACCGCAGGCGCACAACCGACCCGGGCGGGTCACACCCGTGTCACGGCCGTGACAGAAGTCTCGCCCTGCGCAAATTGCGGGTGGCAGGATGACTCCGTCAGGCGTACATCAGTTTGAAAAGCTTCCACGAAGGAGCACCTCGATGACCCGTCCTACCTCCCCTGTCCTCCGCGCCGCTGTCGGCGTCGCGGTGGCGAGCCTCGCCCTCAGCGCGTGCGGTTCGAACACCCTGTCGTCGGGCGGATCCTCCTCCAGCGCGCCGGCCCCGAGCCAGACCAAGAACGCCGACCTGGCGGCCAAGCTGCCCGCGAGCATCAAGTCCTCCGGGACGATCCGGGTCGGCGTCGACGCAACCTACGCCCCCAACGAGTTCCTGGCCGCGGACGGCAAGACCGTTCAGGGCATGGACGTCGACCTGTTCAACGCCGTCGCCCAGGAGTTCGGCGTCAAGGTGCAGTGGCAGCCCGCGGCGTTCGACTCGATCATCACCGGCGTCCAGGGCGGCAAGTACGACATGGGCATCTCCAGCTTCAGCATCAACTCCGACCGGCTGAAGCAGGTCAACATGGTGAGCTACTTCAACGCCGGCACCGAGTGGGCCGCAGCCAAGGGCAACCCCAAGAAGGTCGACCCCAACAACCCGTGCGGTCTCAACGTCGCGGTCCAGAAGGGCACCACCCAGGCCGAGCAGGACCTGCCGCCCAAGGTGAAGAAGTGCGCCAGCCAGGGCAAGCCGATGAACGTCCTGATCTACACCGGCCAGGACCAGGCCACCGCGGCCGTGGCGACGGGCAAGGCTGACGCGATGCTGGCCGACTCCCCCATCGTCGCCTACGCCGTGAAGCAGTCCGGTGGCAAGATCGAGGCCGTGGGCAGCATCTACGACTCCGCCCCCTACGGCTACGTCGTGCCCAAGTCCCAGACCGAGTTCGCCCAGGCCATCGTCGACGCCCTGAAGTCCCTCGACTCCTCCGGCGGCTACAAGAAGGCCCTGACCAACTGGGGCGTGGAGAACGGCGCGATCAACAACTTCGCCGTCAACCCCACCTCCTGACGGGTGCACCTGTGACACAGCAGAACGCCAAGGAGACGGCACCCCCCGCCGTCGGCAGTGAGCGCCCGGGACGGATCGACGCCGTCCCGGTGCGCCACCCCGGCCGGTGGGTGGCCGTCGCCATCATCGTCGTCCTCGTGGCGATGTTCCTCCACATGATCTTCACGAACACCGCGTTCGACTGGAGCTTCGTCTTCCAGGCGATGCAGCAGAGCCCGGTCCTGCAGGGCCTGTACGTCGGCACCCTGCTCGTGACCATCCTGTCCATGGTCGTCGGCGTCAGCGGCGGGGTGATCCTCGCGGTGATGCGCCTGTCGCCCAACCCCATCCTGTCGGGCGTGGCGTGGATCTTCACGTGGTTCTTCCGCAGCATCCCGCGCCTGGTGCTGCTGACCACGATGGGCGCCCTGGGCATCCTCTTCCAGAAGGGCCTGTCCTTCGGCGTCCCGTTCGACTGGAAGATCATCGACTGGCTCGGCCTGTCGGGGAGCTGGCGCTTCCTGACCCTGGACGCCAACGCGGTCTTCTCCGGCCTCGCCGGCGGTGTGATCGGGCTGGGACTGTCCGAGGCGGCCTACATGGCCGAGATCGCCCGGGCGGGCATCCTCTCGGTCGACCGCGGCCAGGCCGAGGCGGCCGAGGCGCTCGGCATGGACCGGGGCAAGACGATGCGCCGCGTCGTCCTCCCCCAGGCCATGCGCGTCATCGTCCCGCCGACCGGCAACGAGACCATCGCCATGCTGAAGGACACCTCACTGCTGATCGGCCTGCCGCTGACCACCGAGCTGTTCTTCCAGCTGCAGTCGATCGGCTCGCGCACCTACAAGACGTTCCCTGCCCTCGTGGCCGCGACGCTGTTCTACCTGATGGTCACCAGCGTGCTGATGATCGGCCAGTACTACCTTGAGCGCTACTTCGGCCGCGGCTTCGGTCAGGGCGCGCCCAACAAGCGCCGCGCCCGGCCGGCCGGGGCGGGAGGCGCCTGATGACGACGGAGACGACCACGACCCCCCACGACAGCGGCATGCCACTGGTGCACGCCGTCAACGTGACCAAGGCCTTCCACGGCAACGAGGTGCTCAAGGGCATCGACCTCGACGTGCGCAAGGGGCAGGTCGTCTGCCTGCTCGGGCCCTCCGGCTCGGGCAAGACGACCTTCCTGCGCTGCATCAACCAGCTCGAGACGATCGACGGCGGCCGCATCTGGGTCGACGGCGACCTCATGGGCTACGTCGACAAGGGCGGACGGCTGCACCGGCTGAATGACAAGCACATCGCCGCCCAGCGGCGCGACATCGGGATGGTCTTCCAGCGGTTCAACCTCTTTCCCCACATGACCGCGCTGAACAACGTCATGGAGGCGCCGGTCCGGGTCAAGGGCGAGAACAAGGCCAAGGCACGCGAGCGGGCCCTGGCCCTGCTCGACCGGGTCGGCCTGTCGGACAAGCCCGACGACTATCCGGCCCAGCTCTCCGGCGGGCAGCAGCAACGCGTCGCCATCGCCCGTGCGCTGGCGATGAACCCCAAGCTGATGCTCTTCGACGAGCCCACCTCGGCGCTGGACCCCGAGCTGGTCGGTGAGGTCCTGGCGGTCATGCGCGAGCTGGCCCAGGACGGCATGACGATGATCGTCGTCACGCACGAGATGGCCTTCGCGCGCGACGTGGCCGACCACGTGATCTTCATGGACGGCGGCGTCGTCGTCGAGCAGGGCAAGCCAAGCGAGGTCATCGACAACCCCCAGCACCAGCGCACCAAGACCTTCCTGGGTCGGGTGCAAGCCGAGGTCCAGGCCAGGGTGCTGGAGCACGTGCCCGACCACATCCCCACCGAGGCCGAGCGTCTGGGCCTCGACAAGTAGTGCTGCGCCTCGGCATCGCCCTCGTGCGGGGTCGCTCCATGGAGCCGACCCTGCACGAGGGCGATCGCCTGCTCGTGCTGCACGGCGCGCGCGCCCGGGTGGGCCGGATGGCCGTGGTCCGGCTGCCGCCCGGCCCCGACGGCCCGCGCCCGCTGGCGGTCAAGCGCGTCACCGGACGCGACCCCGCCGGCGGTGACGGCTGGTGGGTCGAGCGGGACAACCCCCGCGAGGGCGTGGACTCCTGGCAGGTCGGCGCGATCCCTCCCGGCGACGTGCTGGCGCTGGTCCTCGGGCGGGTGCCCGGCCGCCGGGCGCTGGCCACGATGGCTCTCGGGACACTGCTGCTGAGCCGCCGTCGCCGGCGCGAATGAGGCGGGGTAGGTTGACCGGGTACGCCCGATCGTCCGCAGAAAGGGATCCCAGTGATGTTCTCCCGCTTGTTTGCCGCCCCGGTCGAGGTCAGCGCCCACTGCGACCTGCCCTGCGGTGTCTACGACCCCGCCCAGGCCCGCATCGAGGCCGAGTCCATCAAGGCGATCATCGCCAAGGTGGCCGACAACGACGACGCTGACTTCCGCGTTCGCGCGACCATCATCAAGGAGCAGCGTTCCGAGCTTGTGAAGCACCACCTCTGGGTGCTGTGGACCGACTACTTCAAGGCCCCGCACTTCGAGAAGTACCCCCAGCTGCACACCCTCTTCAACGAGGCCACCAAGCTGGCCGGCGCCACCGGCACCAAGGGTGAGTTCGACGCCGCCAAGGCCGACGAGCTGCTCGCCAAGATCGCCGAGATCGACACGATCTTCTGGGAGACCAAGAAGGCTGCCTGAGCCTTCGGCCACCAGACGAAGGGCCGCCGCACCCCTGGGGTGCGGCGGCCCTTCCGCATGTATGCCGGGTGGCCGGCCGGGTGCGCTGCGCACCCGGGCGACCACCCGGCACACCGGGCTCACTTCAGGTAGACGATGCCGTCCGTGGTGATCGTCGGCCGGCCGGCGGTGGCCAGGTTGACCACCTTCACCGTGTGCGTGGCACTGGTCGACCACGTCCTGGTCCAGATCGCGTTGCGGTAGAGGGTCGTGCTGGAGCGGAGGTCGACCGTGGCCACCTTGACCCCGTCGACGTAGATCGCGGCCTGGCCGGAGCTGGAGGCGCGGGACACGACCCAGGCCACCGACCGGCCGGTGAACTTCCAGGTCAGCGAGGCGTTGAGGGCGCTGGTGGACAGCGAGTAGCCGCCGAGGTAGCTGCTGCTGTTGCGGGAGGTCCAGCTGCCGGTGCGCACCGCCGAGGTCTCCTGCAGGATCGCCGGCGTGACCACCGTCGAGGCGGTCCCCGTGTTACCTGCTGCGTCGGTCGCCTTGAGGGCGAACGTGGTGCTGACGCCCGGGCGGGCCGCCGTCGCCCACGACGTCGTCGTGGGCGCGAAGGTCGCCGCCGACGGCGCTGTCGCCTGCACCTGCCGGAGCAGGGCGTTGTCGGCCGCCTTCCACACGAGCGTCATCGGCGCGGACGTCGAGGCGACCGTGCCGCCGCGGAGCCCGGCATACGGCTTGGTGGGGAACGTCGGCGCGGTGGTGTCGCCCACGACCGTGCTGGCCGCCGAGGTGGCCGGCTTGCCGGTGAACTGCGTGGCGCGGACGGCGACCGTGTGCCTGCCCGGCGTGAGGGTGGCCTTGAGCGAGGTCGACCCCGTCGTCGAGGTCGCGGCGGCCACGCCGTCCACGAGCAGGTCAGAGCGGGTGACCAGCGGCAGCGGGCTGGTGGCGGTCCACGAGACCGTGACCGCGCCGCGGGTGTAGTACGTGCCGCTCACGGCCGTCGCACCGGAGATGCCGGTGATGCGCACGCCCGAGGGCGGACCGGCGGCCCACGTGCGGATCGTCGGCAGCTGGTCGTAGAGGGCCTGACCGGGGCACTCCGTCGAGAAGCCGTCACGGTGCCCGGAGATCGCGTGGAACGAGTAAGTGTTGCCCTGGACGAACCGCGGCGTCTGCGGCGGCTTGGGGGCCGTATCCCCACGGTAGGTGAGCACCTGGCCGGGCTTGTCCGGGCTGATCTTGGCGAAGCCGAGCTTCCATGCCGCCAGGCGGGCGATGCTCTGCTCGGCCGCGGCGCTGGCGCCGGCATCGGTGTACGTGCCGAGCACCGCGATCCCCGCGCTGTCGGTGTTGAAGCCGTAGGTCTGGGCTCCGATGACGGGCTGGTCCATTCCGCCGTAGCGGCCCTCCCAGAGCTGGCCGCACTTGTCGACGAGGAAGTTGTAACCGATGTCGTCAAAGTTCTGGCCTGCGGGATCCACGTGGTACGCGTAGATGCTGCGGATCACCGCCTTGGACCCGTTCGGCCCGTCGGCGCCGTTGCTGCCCGGGCCGCAGGTGTAGTCGTTGGCGCCAACGGTGTGGTGCACGAAGACCACCTGCACCGAGTCACCGTAGTCCGGAGACGCCGTGCGTCGCTTGCTCTCGTCCGCGCCCCAGTCGGCCCGGGTGGCGATGGGCGGCATGGGCGCTGCCGACATCGGCGGGGCGGTCGTGGTGGTGGTCGCGCTCGGGCTGGTCAGCCCCTGAGAGATACGGGAGGTGCTGGTGGGTGACGCCGCGCCGGTGGTCGTCGAGCTCGTGAACGTGTCGGTCGTCGTCGCGGAGCTGGACGTGCTCGCGGACTGGTCCGTCGTGGTCGAAGACGTGGAGGAGTCGGTCGACGTTGTGGGCGGCGCGGTCGAGGTGCTGAGCATGCTCGTGTCCGTGGGGCTCACGTCCTGGACATAGGCCATGTTGGCCACGTGGGCGGCACCGGCGTGCCCCGGGTCGACCAGCGCCAGCTTCATGCCGGCGGGCAGCTGCCTGCTCGGCCGTCCGGCCACCCGCAACTGCACGCCGTTGGAGGGGCCGACCCACAGCGGCGCGGTCCCCCCGCGGGCCCTGGCACCCTCGGCCCGGTCAGGCGCGTCCTCACCCTGCGGGTTGACGGTGTACCAGCCGGACCACTGCCCGGAGGTGGCGGACCGCACCCGCACCTCGACCGAGCCGTCGAGCCGGGCACGCGCCTGGTCCCACGTCACGCCCAGGAGGCTGAACGGCTTCGTTGCGCGTTGCGGCACGTCCACCCGGGAGGTGCCGGGGGTGGCGCTCAGTGCCACCTGCTCGACATCGGCGTGCACCGGGCCCCGGACCGGCGCCCACGAGGTTGCCGCTGCGTCGCGCCCCGGGGACGCCACGGCCGTCAGGCAGCCCGTCACGACCGCGGCCACGAGTCCGGCCCCCAGAATCGTCTTGCGCTTGGACAGCCTTGCCACAGAAGGAAGTTCCCGCCCCAAACCAAACCCTCACTCTCACGGTGCCAGGGCAGCGGCAGAACGCTGCCGAGGCAGCATAGGGCTTTTCAGACACATCGGACTATCACATTTCGGACGCGCGCATCCCACCACGCAGAACCGGGTAGGAGTACGGTCCCCCCGACTGCACGCCCGCAGTCGCTCATCGCTGTGGAGGTCCTCATGGATCACGACGAGATCCATCGCACCGCGCCCCCCGCCCGGACCGGCCTGATGGTCGTCGCCGGGATCCTCGTGGCGCTGCCGATCGTGGCGCTCACCTGGGTGTCGAGCTACGCCAAGGACGGGCCCCACCTGGGCGGCTTCCCGTTCTTCTTCTGGTACCAGCTGCTCTGGGTCTTCCTGACCTCGGGCTGCACCTATGCCGCCTACCGCATCGTGCTGGTGGCCCGACCACACCGGCCGATGGACGGCGGAACCACACCCGAGCGTGAAGGGGCCCTGCGATGACCCACAGCCTGGCCACTGCCTCCGGGAGCAGCACCGGAGTCAACGGCGTCGCCCTGACCGTGCTCATCATCGTGTTCCTGGCCGTCACCGTCATGGGCTTCATGGCCACCCGCTGGCGCCGCCCGAAGAACATGTCCAGCCTCGACGAGTGGGGCCTCGGTGGCCGCGGCTTCGGCACGTGGGTGACGTGGTTCCTGCTGGGAGGCGACCTCTACACGGCATACACGTTCGTCGCGGTCCCCGCGGCGATGTTCGCCACCGGCGCGGTCACCGGCTTCTTCGCGGTGCCCTACACGATCGTGCTCTACCCGATCATCTTCGTGTTCCTGTCCCGGCTGTGGTCGGTCAGCCACCGGCACGGCTACGTCACGGCGGCCGACTTCGTCCGCGGACGCTACGGCTCCCGCGGGCTGTCCCTCGCGGTTGCCCTCACCGGCATCCTTGCGACGATGCCCTACATCGCGCTGCAGCTGGTCGGCATCCAGGCAGTGCTCGAGGTCATCGGCCTCGGCGGCTCCGGCAACACCCTGGCCAAGGACCTGCCGCTCTTCATCGCGTTCGCGGTGCTGGCGGCCTACACCTACTCCAGCGGCCTGCGCGCCCCGGCGATCATCGCGTTCGTCAAGGACACCCTGATCTACCTGGTCATCATCGTCGCCGTGATCTACCTGCCGTCCAGGTTCGGCGGCTGGGGCCACATCTTCGACGCGGCGCAGGCCAAGATGGCCAAGCCGAACCCGGCCACCGGCAAGCCCGGCTCCTTCATCCCGAACAGCAAGCAGTACTGGGCCTACGCGACGCTCTCACTCGGCTCCGCGCTGGCGCTGTTCATGTACCCCCACTCGATCACCGGCGTGCTGTCGTCCAAGTCCCGCAACACGATCCGCCGCAACGCCTCGATCCTGCCGGCCTACAGCTTCGTGCTGGCCCTGCTGGCACTGCTCGGCTGGGTCGCCATCGCGGCCGGCACCAAGCCGATCGGCCTGGACGGCAAGCCCAACGCGCAGCTGGTCATCCCCCAGCTGTTCGAGGACTCGGTCCCGTCCTGGTTCGCCGGCGTGGCCTTCGCGGCCATCGCCGTCGGCGCGCTGGTCCCCGCGGCGATCATGTCCATCGCCGCTGCGAACCTGTTCACCCGCAACGTGTATCGCGAGTGGCTGCGTCCCGACGCCAGCCACGAGCAGGAGGCCAAGGTCAGCAAGCTGGTCTCGCTGCTGGTGAAGTTCGTCGCGCTGATCTTCGTCCTGACGATGGACAAGCAGAACGCCATCAACTTCCAGCTGCTCGGTGGCATCTGGATCCTGCAGACCTTCCCCGCCGTCGTCTTCGGCCTCTACACCCGCTGGTTCCACCGGTGGGCGCTGCTGGCCGGCTGGGCGGTGGCGATGGTCTACGGCACGCTGACGGCCTACAACCAGGTCAACCCCCTCACCGGGCAGCACTTCGCCACGTCGGTCGCCAACATCGAGGCCATCGGCCAGCTGGGCTACATCGCCTTCACCGCCTTCGTCCTCAACATCGTGGTCGCCGCCGTGATCACGCTGCTGCTGCGGGCGGTCAAGGCGCCGGAGGGGTCCGACGCCACGATCAAGGGCGACTACTTCGCCGACGCCGGCGACCCCAAGGTCAGCGACCTGCCCGAGCTCGTGCACTGACGGCGGGGCGAGAGCCCGGTCCGGACACCCCAAACGGCCCGAATCAGCCTGTAGCACAGGCAGATTCGGGCCGTTTGCTGCGTCCGGTGAGTGGTGGCGGGGTCAGTGGACACCGCGCCCGAGGACGCGGGTCAGGGAGTCCACGACGCGTGGGTCGTACTCGTAGCCCAGGCCGAGGTGGATCCGCTCGACCGCCGCGTCCCGGCGAGAGGCTGCGGGGCTGTCTCCGACGAGGTCGTCGAAGGCATTGACGACCTTGATGATCCGGCTGGCCAGCGGGAGGTCCTCGCCGAACTCGCGCACCTGCCGGAACGGCGTGGTCTGCGCCTCCATGATCCTCGCGACGTTGTCGAGCACGCCGGTCTGCCGGACGATCTCGGCGCCGTCGTTGGCGATGCGGCGCTGGTCGGCCGGCGCGGCCATGACGGTCGCTCCCCCGGGGATCGGCTCGCGCAGGGCGACCTGGCCGATGTCGTGCAGCAAGGCGGCGTACTCCAGGTCCACCGCGTCACGCTCGGACATGCCCAGGTCGCGACCCATCGCGAGCGACACGGTCGCCACCCGCAGCGCGTGCCCGGGCTCGGTGTAGCCGGCCAGCTCGGTCAGCCGGGACAGCGACCGGATCGTCTGGCGGTAGGTCGCGCGCACCGAGGCGTAGCGGCGCACCGCGAACTGGGTCAGCACCAGAGGGAAGAGGAACAGCGGGATCGCGATGACGCCCAGGGGCCGCTCGGCCAGGGCGATGAGGGCACCGGTTGTCGACAGGGCAGTGGCCAGGCCCGAGGCGGCGCGCAGCTCGTCGCTGAGCACCCGGGGGAAGCGCGCGTGGTCACGAGCGGCACGGGCCGCTGCGGCGAGGACGGCCTCGACGAGCAGCGCGACGAGGGTCACCAGGAGCATCGCGACCGCCACCAGCCACCGCGGCACCGTGGTGTCGAGGGCCACCTGGACCAGCGTCCGGCCCTCCCACAGGGGCACCTCGCGGAACAGCACTGCAGCCACGGCGACGCTCGACAGGCGGATAGTGAGGTCGGACAGGCGCACCCCTTGGCCTCTCGCCAGGTGCGGCGCGACTCCGAGGCCCATGGCGAGCGCGGTCGCTGCCACGACGACGGCGGCGCTGACGTCCGCGGGCTCACCACGGGGCGCCTCGATGGTGATGGCAAACGCGAACGCCGCGGCCGAGGCCATGGGCGCGGACTCGCG
>DASSPC010000231.1:0-3188 GCA_035699865.1 Oryzihumus sp.
AGCGCGGCGACGTCGTGGCGACCGTCGTCGAAGGCGACGAGGAACCGACCCGAAAGTGCGGCCAAAGCCGTTGTGCCGCAGAGGATCCCGTCGTACGTCGCGACGGCGGGCACGAGATTCGCCAGGCCTCGGCCGTCGAGGCCGGACAGGGGCGACAGCAGGACGTTGCGGGCGCGGTCGTGGGCCACCGACGGCAGGAGGCCCACGGCATGGAGCCGGTCTGCGAGGTCGCCGCCACACGACGGCGACAGCCCCCTGAGCTGGAGGTTCCCCCGCGAGGTCACCTCGAGCGAGCCGTTGCCGAGTTCCGTTGCGGCACAAACGATCTCATGCACCTGTTCAGCCCTGATGAGACCGCCGGGGACGCGGATCCGGGCCAGGGACCCGTCGTCGGCGTGGTGCAGCCGGACAGCCCCGGGGCACCGGTCAGGGCGACCCCGCGACAGGGTCGATGGGGTCGCCGGAAGGCGGTCCGGGGCGGGCATGGCGGTGGAGCATACCCACGCCGCATGACCACTCCGGGCTGTCGTCCGGACCTCTCGTCTGGCTATGCTCGCGGCCAGCGCTCACTTGAGCGCCCTTTCGCCGGAAGACGGCGCAAGGGGAGGAAGCCGGTGTGAATCCGGCGCGGTCCCGCCACTGTGACCACGGCCCAGCCGTGGGAGTCAGGAACTCCCGTCGTCTTCTCTCACCCGGGGCGTGGACACCCCAGGAAGAGGTTCAGCGTGCTGCTGTTGTTGTCGACCTCCGACACCGACCTGATGAGCGCCCGGGTGGCCGACGGCCCCGTCGCCTGGCGCTACGCCAACCCCTCCCGTCTGCTGTCGGAGGACCTGCCGCCCCTGCTCGAGGGCACAGACCTCGTCGTCGTGCGCCTGCTCGGTGGCCGTCGCGCCTGGGCCGACGGCCTCGACGCGCTGCTCGCCGGTCCCCGTCCGGTCGTCGTCCTCTCCGGGGAGCAGGCTCCGGACGCCGAGCTGATGAGCCTGTCCACGGTCGCCGCCGGGATCGCCGCGCAGGCCCACGCCTACCTCGCCCACGGCGGGCCGGCCAACCTCGAGGCGCTGGCCCGGTTCCTGTCCGACACCGTGCTGCTCACCGGGCACGGCTTCGACGCCCCGCTCGTGGCACCGGCCTGGGGCCGCCTGGACCGCCCCGCGGCCGCAGCAGCGCCGACCGCCGAGCCCCAGCCGACCGTGGCGGTGCTCTACTACCGGGCCCACCACATGAGCGGCAACACCGGCTTCGTCGACGCCCTCTGCGGTGCGGTCGAGGCTGCCGGTGGCCGGCCGCTGCCGCTGTGGTGCGCCTCCCTGCGCGACGCCGACCCCGGCCTGCTCGACGCGCTCGCCGAGGCCGATGTCGTCGTCACCACGGTGCTTGCCGCCGGTGGCACCCGACCCGCCGACGCGCAGGCCGGCGGCGACGAGGACGCGTGGGACGCCGGCGCGCTGGCCTCCCTGGACGTGCCGCTGCTGCAGGCGCTCTGCCTGACCAGCTCCCGCGCGCAGTGGCAGGCCAACGACGAGGGGCTCTCCCCGCTGGACGCCGCCACCCAGGTGGCCGTGCCCGAGTTCGACGGGAGGGTCATCACGGTGCCGTTCTCGTTCAAGGAGATCGACGCCGACGGGCTCCCGGCCTACGTCGCCGACCCCGAGCGTGCCGCCCGCGTGGCCGGCCTCGCCGTCGCCCACGGCCGGCTGCGCCACCTCGACCCCGCGCAGCACCGCGTCGCCCTGGTCCTGTCGGCCTACCCCACCAAGCACGCCCGCATCGGCAACGCCGTCGGCCTCGACACCGGCGCCAGCGCCATGGCCCTGCTGCGCCGGATGCGCGAGGAGGGCTGGGACCTCGGCCCGGCAGATGGCCCCGGTTCCCTGCCCGGGCTGGCCGCCGCCGACGGCGACACCCTCATCCACGCCCTCATCGAGGCCGGCGGCTACGACCCCGACTGGCTGACCGCCGAGCAGCTCGCCGGCAACCCGGTGCGTATCCCGGCCGACGACTACCGCCGCTGGTACGCCACCCTCCCCGCCGGCCTGCGCGCCCAGGTCGAGGAGCACTGGGGGCCGCCGCCGGGCGAGCTGTATGTCGACCGGTCCCGCAACCCCGAGGGTGACCTCGTGCTCGCGGCACTGCGGGCGGGCAACCTGCTGGTGCTCGTCCAGCCGCCGCGGGGCTTCGGGGAGAACCCGATCGCGATCTACCACGACCCCGACCTGCCGCCCTCGCACCACTACCTCGCGGCCTACCGCTGGATCGCCGCGCGGCAGGAGGACGGCGGGTTCGGCGCCGACGCGGTGGTCCACCTCGGCAAGCACGGCAACCTGGAGTGGCTGCCGGGCAAGAACGCCGGCCTGTCCGCGGAGTGCGCCCCCGACGCGGCGCTCGGCAACCTGCCGCTGGTCTACCCGTTCCTGGTCAACGACCCCGGCGAGGGCACCCAGGCCAAGCGGCGCGCCCACGCCGTGCTGGTCGACCACCTCGTGCCGCCGATGGCCCGCGCCGAGAGCTACGGCGACATCGCCCGGCTGGAGCAGCTGCTCGACGAGCACGCGAACGTGGCGACCCTCGACCCCGCCAAGCTGCCCGCGGTCCGCAGCCAGATCTGGACGCTGCTCCAGGCAGCGAAGATGGACCACGACCTCGGCCTGGCCGGACGGCCCGAGGACGAGCGCTTCGACGACATGATCATGCAGATCGACGGGTGGCTCTGCGAGGTCAAGGACGCCCAGATCCGCGACGGGCTGCACGTGCTCGGCCAGGCGCCGCAGGACGCGGCCCGCGTCGACCTCGTCCTGGCCATCCTGCGCGCCCGGCAGATCTGGGGCGGCAGCCACGCCGTCCCCGGCCTGCGTGAGGCGCTCGGCCTGGACGAGTCCGCCTCGGACCGCGGCGGGGCCGACCGGGCCGAGGCGCTGGCCCGCGAGGTGGTCCTCGCCATGGAGCGCCACAGCTGGGACGCCGACGCCGTCGATGCGGCCCTCGCCCTCGTGCCCCAGGAGCGGGTCGAGGCCGTCGGGCAGGTGCTGGACTTCGCCGTGGCACAGGTGGTCCCGCGGCTGGCCGCGACCACCGACGAGCTCGACGCGGTGGTGCACGCCCTGCGCGGCGGTTTCGTCCCCGCCGGACCGTCGGGCTCACCGCTGCGCGGCCTGGTCAACGTGCTGCCCACCGGCCGCAACTTC
>DASSPC010000232.1:0-3831 GCA_035699865.1 Oryzihumus sp.
CTCGATGCACAAGCGTGCGTTTGGGGCCGTCGCCGTCACCGGTGTCGCTGCCCTGCTGATGAGCGGCTGTGGAGGGTCCAGCACCCCCGCCGCCGCCGGCAAGACCAGCAGCACCACCGCGACCGCGACCACCCCGGCCGCCTCGCCCACCACGACCGGCGCCCCCGTCCGTGACGCGAACGCCGAGCTGGTGATCTGGGCCGACAACGACCGCGCCCCGATCCTGCAGAAGTACGCCGACCAGTTCGGCAAGGAGAACGGCGTCAAGGTCGCCGTCCAGGTCGCCACCGACGTGCGCCAGCAGTTCAAGGACGCCACCAAGGTCGGCAAGGGCCCCGACGTCATCGTCGGCGCGCACGACTGGCTGGGCGAGCTCGTCCAGAACGCCACCGTGGCCCCCATCAACCTCTCCGCCGACGTCTCGAGCAAGTTCGCGCCGTCCGCGATCGCGGCCACCAAGTTCAACGGCCAGACCTACGGCGTGCCCTACGCCGTGGAGAACATCGGCCTGGTGCGTAACACCGCCCTCGCCCCCGAGGCCCCCAAGACCATGGAGGACCTCGTCGCCAAGGGCCAGGCCCTGGTCAAGGCCGGCAAGGCCACCAACATCCTGATCCAGGAGGTGGGCAAGACCGGCAACGCGTACTACACCTACCCCTACCTGAAGGCCTTCGACGGCGGCATCTTCGCCACCAAGGCCAACGGCGACTACGACGCCACCAAGGTCATCGTCAACAGCGCCGGCTCCCTCAAGGGCGCCGCGGAGCTGCAGAAGCTCGGCGCGCTCAAGGCCCTGTCCACCAACGTGAGCGGTGACAACGCCGACGCGCTGTTCGACGCCGGCAAGGCGCCGTTCTACATCACCGGCCCGTGGGCGATCGACAAGGCCAAGAAGGCCGGCATCAAGTACGCCATCTCCCCGCTGCCCACCATCGCCGGCGGCCAGATGCAGCCGTTCCTCGGTGTCCAGATGTTCTACGTCTCGGCCAAGGCCAAGAACGCCGCCCTCGCGGAGGAGTTCGTCACCAACTACGTGCCCCGCAAGGACGTCCAGGAGGCCCTGTTCGCCGCCGGCAACCGTCCCCCGGCGCTGACCGAGGCCTACAACGAGGTCGCCGCCACCAACCCCGACGTCAAGGCGTGGTTCGAGGCCGGCAAGGGTGGCCAGGCCATGCCGAACATCCCGGCCATGAACTCGGTCTGGGGCCCGCTCGGCCAGGCTGCCGCCGACGTCATCGCCGGCAAGGCCCAGCCGAAGGCGCGCTTCGACGCCGCTCAGAAGGAGATCGTCGCCAACATCGCCAAGGGCTGATGACGGCGCGGGTGGCCGCCGACTCCGGTCGGCGGCCACCCGGCATACCTGCTTGCTGCTCCACCTGATCCACCCCGCACGATCCCGGGAGACCCGATGAGCCGGATGGCCGCCAACGTCATGAAGTGGGGCGCGATCGCCGTCGCGCTCGCCCTCGTCTTCTGGGTCGACACCCAGCTGGCGAGCCAGGGCCACCTGCTGGCCGTGGTGCTGGTGTCGATGGTCGGCCTGGCCGTCCTCGCCATCTACGGCACCCGCCGCGCGGTGCCGCTGAAGTACCTCTTCCCGGGCCTCGTGCTGCTCGTCGGCCTGCAGATCTGGCCGCAGGTCTACACGGCCATGACCGCCTTCACCAACTACGGCGACGGCCACTCGATCTCCAAGCAGGACGCGATCGACAGCATCATCGGCGACTCCGTGCAGGAGGTCCCCGGCACGCCGCGCTACAAGCTCTCCGTCGCGGTGAAGGCCGGCAGCGACCCCGCCACCGGCGCCGCCTTCTACCTGCTCACCGACCCCCAGGGCAAGACGTACGTCGGTGACCCGAAGGGCCTGTCGGACCTGACCGAAGGGGTCGAGAAGGCCCCCACCGGCAAGATCACCGCGGCCTCGGGCTACACCATCCTCAACGCCATCCAGGTCAACGGACGGCAGGACCTCAAGACCTTCGCCGTGCCGAGCAAGGACGGCAGCGCGATCAAGCGGGTGGGCCTCTCCGAGGCGTTCGAGGGCAAGGCCACCGTCACCTACGACGCGAAGACGGACACGCTCACCGACACCAGGACCGGCAAGAAGTACGTCGCGAAGAACGCGCGCTTCATGCCCGCCGACGGCCAGGGTGACGGCTTCGCCCAGGGGTGGAAGGAGAACGTCGGCTTCGCGAACTTCAAGACCGCCTTCACCGACCCCGTCATCCGCGCCGGCTTCGTCAAGATCCTCATCTGGAACGTCGTCTTCGCGGCGGTCTCCGTGGTGAGCACCTTCGCCCTCGGCATGCTGCTGGCCCTGCTGCTCAACGACCCCCGCCTGCGGGGCAAGGCCGTCTACCGCTCGCTGCTGATCCTCCCCTACGCGATCCCCGGCTTCGTGACGGCGCTGGTCTGGCGCTCGATGTTCAACCAGGACTACGGCCTGATCAACCAGCTCACCCACCTCGACGTCGACTGGCTGGGCGACCCGTGGGCCGCCCGTGCCGCGATCCTGCTGGCGAACCTGTGGCTGGGCTTCCCCTACATGTTCATCGTCTGCACCGGCGCCCTCCAGTCGATCCCCGACGACGTCAAGGAGGCCGCCCGCATCGACGGGGCCAACCCGTTGCGGATGCTGCGCTCGATCACCATGCCGCTGCTGCTGGTGGCGGTCGGGCCGCTGCTCATCGCGTCGTTCGCCTTCAACTTCAACAACTTCACGCTGATCTTCCTGCTCACCGAGGGCGGCCCGTTCGAGGCGGCCAACACCTCGATCGGGTCCACCGACCTGCTCATCACCTACGCGTTCCGGCTGGCGTTCAGCGGCGTGAGCCCGAACTACGGCTTCGCGGCGGCGGTGTCGGTCCTCATCTTCATCATCGTGGCGCTGATCTCGGCGCAGGGCTTCCGTCGCACCAAGGCACTGGAGGAGATCAACTGATGTCCAGCCTGACCCAGACCCTCGCCACCCCGGTCGCGACCGAGCCCGAGCCGGGCGCGCGTCGACGCGTCCCCGTCAGTGGGCGCGTGTGGTGGCGCCACGCCCTGGCCATCGTCGCGCTGCTCTGGTCGCTGTTCCCGATCGTGTTCATCCTGTCGGCGGCGCTGAACCCGTCGGGCACGCTGAGCACCTCCTCGCTGCTGCCGACGAAGATCGGCATGGACAACTTCGACGCGCTGTTCAACGACCAGAACCGCCCGTTCCTCGAGTGGTTCAAGAACTCGATGGTCATCTCGACCGTCGGCGCCCTGCTCGCCGTCTTCATCGGCGCCAGCGCCGCCTACGCCTTCTCCCGCATGCGCTTCGTCGGGCGCCGTCCGGGCATGCTGCTGCTCCTGCTGCTGCAGATGTTCCCCGCGCTGCTGACCTTCGTGGCCATGTACATCACGTTCGCCGCCATCGGTGACGTCATCCCGATGTTCGGCCTCAACACCAGCCTCGGCCTGATCCTCGCCTACAGCGGTGGCGCGATGGGGGCCAACGTCTGGCTGCTCAAGGGCTACTTCGACACCGTGCCGCGCGAGCTCGACGAGGCGGCCAAGGTCGACGGCGCCTCGCACGCGCGGATCTTCTTCACGATGACCCTGCGGCTGGTCCTGCCGATCCTCATCACCGTGTTCATGCTGACCTTCATCGGCCTGTTCAACGAGTTCCTGCTCGCCAGCATCTTCCTGCGCGACGTGGACTCCCAGACCCTGGGCGTGGGCCTCAACGCCATGCTCAAGGCCGACCGCAACCGCTACTTCGGCCAGTTCTGCGCCGGTGCCCTGCTCGTGTCCATCCCGGTCGTCCTGCTGTACCTGGGCTTCCAGAAGCAGCTCGTCGGCGGC
>DASSPC010000233.1:0-2248 GCA_035699865.1 Oryzihumus sp.
GGTCACCGCCCGGCTGACCTGGGACAGCACGCGGGCCGGCAGCCGCCAGCCGGGCCGCTGCCACAGGCGGTGCGACAGGCGGTGGACCCAGATGGCATGCAGGCCCGGCGACGCCAGGGCCATCTCCAGCCGGGTGTCGACCGCGGGGTCCCGCGCCACGGCGGCGTCGAGGTCCTCACGCACGGACCGCCAGGCGGCCCGAAGGGTGCCGATGGCCGACCGGCCGCGCGCGTTAGGGGGGATCGCTGCGCGGCCGGTCGGTGGAGCCTCAGTCAAGCGCAAGGCAGCCATCTCGCTCAGGCTTTCGTGAAGATTTCAACGACCGTCAGTCCAACAGGTCGGAGAAGAGGATGGTGGACAGGTAGCGCTCGCCGAAGCTGGGGATGATCACGACGATCGTCTTGCCGTCGTTCTCCGGGCGGGCGGCGACCTGGGCGGCCGCGGCGAGGGCTGCGCCGGAGGAGATGCCGACGAGCAGCCCCTCCTCCTTGGCGGCCCGGCGCGCCCACTCGACCGCGGTGTCGGCGTTGATGTCGATGACCTCGTCGTAGATCGAGGTGTCGAGGATCTCCGGCACGAAGTTGGCGCCCAGGCCCTGGATCTTGTGCGGACCGGGCTGGCCGCCGTTGAGGATCGGCGACTCCTCCGGCTCGACGGCGATCATCTGGACCCCCGGCTTGCGGGCCTTGAGCACCTGGCCGACGCCGGTGATGGTGCCGCCGGTGCCGATGCCGGAGACGACGATGTCGACCGCGCCGTCGGTGTCCTTCCAGATCTCCTCGGCGGTGGTGCGACGGTGGATCTCCGGGTTGGCCTCGTTGGCGAACTGGCGGGCCAGGATGCCGCCGCGCTCGGCGGCGATCTCCTCGGCGCGCGTGACCGCACCCTTCATGCCCTCCGAGCCCGGGGTGAGCACGAGCTCGGCGCCGTAGGCGCGCAGGAGGGCGCGACGCTCCTTGCTCATGGTCTCCGGCATGGTGAGCACGACGTTGTATCCACGGGCGGCACCCACCATCGCGAGCGCGATACCGGTGTTGCCACTGGTGGCCTCGACGACCGTGCCTCCCGGCTTGAGCTCCCCGGAACGCTCGGCGGCGTCGATGATGGAGACGCCGATGCGGTCCTTGACGCTGCTGGCGGGGTTGTAGAACTCGAGCTTCGCCGCGACCGTCGCCCCGGACTCGATCAGCTTGTTGATCCGGACCAGCGGGGTGTTGCCGATGAGGGACGTGACGTCGTCATGGATGGGCACGGGAGGACCGCCTTCGGGTCGAGGGTCTGCAGTCTTCAGGTCTCACTCGGCGACAACAAACGACGCCTTATGGATGTTCCAACGAATTGTTATGAGGTCGCAAGTCCAGCGACCACCCCTCGGGCGACTCTGGTCACAACGGCTCCTCAGGTAGCGACGCCGGGGTTACTCGTCCGTAAACTCCGACGCTATGTCAGCCCTGCAGATCACCGCCCTCGTCATCTGCCTTGCGGTCACAGTCGTCGCGGTGGCGCTGTTCGCCAAGGCCATCGGCCGGTTCACCGCGGTGTTCCGGCTCGGCCAGCCCGACCCGACCCGCACCGACGACAAG
Source organism: Oryzihumus sp. (assembly GCA_035699865.1). Classification (GTDB taxonomy): domain Bacteria; phylum Actinomycetota; class Actinomycetes; order Actinomycetales; family Dermatophilaceae; genus Oryzihumus. The sequence continues at coordinate 1,584 of DASSPC010000233.1, forward strand.
GGCGCCCGCACGGCGACCCTGTTCCGGGAGTTCCTCGGCCACACGCGCATGTCGCGCCTGCCGGTCGTGGCTGCGGCGCACTGGTTCGTCATGGTCTCCTTCGGGCTGCTGTTCTTCACCCTGGTCACCGCCTACGGCCAGCTCTTCGACCAGACCTTCGCCCTGCCGCTGATCGGCCACCTCGCGCCGTTCGAGTGGCTGACCGAGGTCATCGGCTGGCTCTCCTTCGCCGGGATCCTCGCCCTCATCGCCATCCGGCAGAAGAACCACCCCCGCACCCTGGCCCGCAAGAGCCGCTTCTTCGGCTCCACCTTCTGGCAGGCCTACTTCGTCGAGCTGGTCATCCTCGGCGTCGTCATCTGCGTGCTGACCCTGCGCGGCCTGGAGTACGCCCTCGGCCAGGCCGACGGCGAGGGCACCGCGACCGCGCTGCACTACCCGCTGACCTTCTTCATCGGCAACGCCTTCACCGGTATGTCGACCGGTGGGCTCGAGGCCGCGATCGTCACCGTCGCTGCGGTCAAGATCCTCATCTCGATGGTCTGGATGATCACCATCTCGGTGCAGCCGACCATGGGTGTGGCGTGGCACCGCTTCCTGGCCTTCTTCAACATCTGGTTCAAGCGTCACGCCGACGGGCGCACCTCCCTCGGTGCGCTGCAGCC
>DASSPC010000234.1:0-5159 GCA_035699865.1 Oryzihumus sp.
AGGCCGTGTCCGACCCAGCGCGGGCGGCGGCGTTCGGCCGGGCCGGGCGCCAGCGCGCCGTCGAGCACTTCTCCTGGTCCTCGATCGGCGACCAGACGCTGGCCGTCTACCAGTCCGTCCTGGCCTGACCCCAGCGCTGCACCGCCGGCCACGTCCCGATCACGGTGGCGATGGTCGCAAAAGTGCTGTGGGCACAACGGTTTCGCCGTCACCCTTGCCGTCACGCCGGGGCGCAGCACCAGACCGGTGGCGGGTCAGAGGTCGACGGTGCCGCCGCTGCGCCAGTAGATGCCGTGGTCGCGGGTCAGGAACCCCTCGTCGACGAGGTACCGCCGCAGCGCCGCATGGTCGTGGTGGAGCCGCTTGAGCACCGCCGTGACCTCCGGCTCGGTGTACTTGCGTCCCACCTCGAACGAGCCGGCCACGTGGTCGAGCAGCGCGAGGCGCTTGACCCGCTTGGCCGGCATCTGCGAGATCCGTCCGTCGGCGTCGACGAACGTCCGCAGCACCGCCTCCTGCTGGGCCAGGGCGTCCTGGAGCAGAGGGTTGTCCATGCCGGGACGCTAGCAGCGCCAACGCTTTCGCGGCCTGATGTTTCGCAGCCCGTATCGCGGCTGCCCCCCGCCGGGCTCATGCCCTGCTGAGGTCCGCCCACCCGGGCAACGCCGCCTCCAGCGCCAGCCCGGCGTCGAGCCGCTCAAGCACCTCCTCCAGCGTGGACTGGCCCAGCCGCCAGCGCCCGGCTCGCCAGACGACCGAGCCCAGTGCGCGCAGCCGCATCAGCTCGGGCACGGCGTCCAGCTCGGCCGGGGTCAGGGGGAGCACCCCCAGGTAGGCCCGCAGGTAGGGGCCGACGCGCTGAGCCGAGCCGGGGTCCTGCGGCCACCCCGTGCACTGCAGCAGTCCCGCCGCGAGGTCCATGGCGCGCAGGTCGGCGCCGGCGATCTCGAAGTCGAGCACCGCGGTGACCCGGCCGTCCTCGACCAGCAGGTTGGCCGGGGCCATGTCGCCGTGGGTCAGCTGAGCGGGCAGCCTCCGGGCGAGGTCCGCAGCGACGGCGTCGGCGCGCTCGTGTGTCGACCGCAGCCAGCCCGGGCCGTCGTGGCCGGGCATCGCGGAGACCAGCTCGTCGGCCAGGGCGGCCACGTCGTCGACGGCGGCGTGGACCTGGCCGAGAGCGGCCGCGCGCCAGTCCACCGGCGCCACGGACAGTGGCAGCCCCGCCAGCGCCGCGTCGAGCTGTGCCAGCGCCCTGCCGGCCCGTGCGGCGGCGCCCGGCTCGTCCCGCCGCACGGGCCGGCCCGGCAGGTGCCGGAACAGCGCCAACGCTCCGCCGGGGTCGTCCACGACCGTCGTCCCGTCCCGGGCCGGCACGGGGGAGGGGACCGCGAACGGCAGGTCCAGGCCGGACGCGCGCGCCAGCAGCCGGTGCTCGGCGCGCACGCGATCGGCCGGCAGGTTGCCGTAGCGCCGCAGCACCCACGACCGACCGCCGGCGCGGACCGCGAGCAGGGTGTTGTTGGTGCCGCCGGCCATCGGCTCGGCCGACTCGACCGGCGGCAGGTCCCAGTGGCGCAACGCGGCGGGTAGCAGGGCGCCGGTCATGGCCGTGATCGTGGCAGGGCGGCGCGACGATCGTCGCGGCGATTTCGGGCGGTTTTCGTGCACCAACCCCCGCGATGATCGTCGCGCTCGGCACCCACGGTTGGCCCCGGCCGGGATAACGGGCCCGAGCAGGGCGCCCGCAGGGCACGAACCCCGACGTGCGGGGGAGGAGGGGCCGCCCCTTGCGGTCCTACAGTGCCGCCATGGGCTTCAAGGCGGTCACGGCGCCGGGCGCCGACGAGCCGGTCACCATGCTCGAGCTCTACTTCGACCTCGTCTTCGTCTTCCTGGTCACCCAGCTCACGTCCCTGGTCCTGGGCAGCGGCAGCACCGGCGCGACGGGCTACCTGCACGCCGCCGGGGTGCTGCTCGTGACGTGGTGGATGTACGACGGCTACGCCTGGCTGAGCAACAACGTCGCCCCGACGACCACCTCGACCCGGCTGCCGATGCTGCTGGCGATGACGGGCTTCCTCGTCATGGCGATCGAGGTGCCCCAGGCCTTCGGCGACGGCGCGCTGACGTTCGCCCTGGCCTACCTGCTGGTCGTGCTCGTCCACGCCGGGTCGTTCGCCCGCTCCAGTCTCGGCGGCTCGGCGCGGGCCATCGTCGCGATCCTGCCGGTGAACCTGGGGGTCGCCGTCCTGCTCATCGCGGCGGCCCTGCTCGGCCCCGGCCGGGGCTGGGTCTGCTGGTGGCTGGCCGCCGGCGTGCTCGTCTGGTCGCTGGTCACCCGGCGCGAGACCGGGTTCACCATCCGCGCCGCGCACTTCGCCGAACGGCACCGGCTGCTCGTGATCATCGCGCTGGGCGAGACCATCATCGCCACCGGCGTCTCGGCGCAGGGGCGCCTGGACCGACCTGCGGTCCTCGCCGGCGTCCTCCTGTCCATGGCCCTGGTCTCGGCGCTGTGGTGGGTGTTCTTCGCCGTCGGTGACGACGAGGAGGGGGTGCGGGCGCTGGAACAGCTGCCCCCCGCGCAGATGACGCGCCGGGCCCTGTGGGCCTACTCGATGGCCGTCCTGGTCATCATCGCGGGCCTGGTCCTCGTCGCCGCCGGGCTGCACGAGGCGCTGCACGACCCCACGCACCACCTCACCACCGTCGTCGCGGCCACGTTCGCGGCGGGCGTGGCCGTCACCGTCCTCGGCGTCCTCCTCTATGTCCGGCTGCTGGGCCTCGACCGCGGCGCCGCCCTGGTGGCAGGCGCCGTCACCGCCCTGCTGACCGTGCCGCTGGGCCTGGCCCTGAGCGCCCTCGCCCAGCTCGCCGGGCTGGTCGTCGTGGTGGTCGGGCTGGCCGTGGCCCGGTCCCGCCGCCCGGCCCCGGCCCTGACACCATGACCGCGTGCGCGTCCTCATCGCCCCCGACTGCTTCACCGGCACCCTCTCCGCCAGCCAGGCCGCCGAGGCGATGGCCGACGGCTGGCGCGTCCACGCGCCCGATGACGAGCTGACCCTGCTCCCGCTCTCGGACGGCGGCCCGGGCTTCCTCGACGTGCTCCAGCGGGCCCTCGGCGGCACCACCGTGGCCGTGACCGTGCAGGACCCGCTCGGCCGGGAGGTGCCCGCCGCGATCCTGCTCGTCGAGGAGGAGGCCGGCCGCACGGCATACCTGGAGTCGGCGCAGGCCTGTGGCCTGCACCTGCTCGCCGCGGACGAGCGCGACCCGGCCGTCACCAGCACGTATGGCGTGGGCCAGCTCCTCGACGCCGCGCTCGCCGAGGGGGCCACCCGGGTCGTGGTCGGCCTGGGCGGCAGCGGCACCAACGACGCCGGAGCGGGCCTGCTCGCCGCGCTCGGCGTGGGCGACCCGCAGCTCCTGGCTGCCGGCGGACGTGCCCTCGCCGCGGCCGGCGACGACAGCCTGGACGGGCTGGGCGCGGCCCGCCAGCGGCTCGCCGGGGTCGACCTCGTCATCGCCACCGACGTGGACGTGCCGCTGCTCGGCTTCCACGGCGCCAGCGCCTCCTTCGCCCCGCAGAAGGGCGCCACCCCCGAGGTCGCCCAGCAGCTCGAGGCGGCGCTGGGCCGGTTCACCGAGGTCGTCGGGCGCGCCCTGCCGCCGCGCAGGGACCTGCTCACCGGTGCCCTGCTGCGCCTGGACCGCGAGCCCGGTGCCGGCGCCGCCGGGGGGCTGGGCTACGGCCTCATGCTGCTCGGCGGCCACCGGGTCAGCGGGGTCGAGGCGGTGCTGACCGCGGTGGGCTTCGCCGAGCGGGTCCGCGCCGCCGACCTGCTGGTCACCGGCGAGGGCACCTTCGACTGGCAGAGCCTGCGCGGCAAGGTCGTCGCGGGGGTCGCCGAGGCGGCGCTGGCCGTCGCGGTGCCGACGGTGGTGGTCGCCGGCCAGGCCCTCGTCGGGCGGCGCGAGTCGATGGCGCTGGGGATCAGCGGCACCTACGCCGTGGCGGACCGTCCCGAGCAGGTCCCCGCGGCGCTGGCCGACCCCGCCGGCACCCTCGCCGCGCGCACCACCCGCGTGGCGGCCACCTGGTCGCCGCGCCGCGGGTAGACGCCGGGGCCCGAGGACGTACCCTTGGAACGCCGGGAACACATCCCGACCTTCGCGGGTTGGCACTGCTGGACCGACCCACGACCGACGACATGAAGGACGCGTCTCATGAGTGTTCAGGACGACACGCAGGCTCAGACCACCGCCACCGAGGCCGAGGCCGCGCACGGCGTGCTGCTGACCGACGTCGCCGCTGCCAAGGTCAAGAGCCTGCTCGAGCAGGAGGGTCGTGACGACCTGCGCCTGCGCGTGGGCGTGCAGCCCGGTGGCTGCTCCGGCCTGATCTACCAGCTCTACTTCGACGAGCGCACCCTCGACGGTGACCTGTTCCGCGACTTCGGCGGGGTCGAGGTCGTCGTCGACCGGATGAGCGCCCCCTACCTCGACGGCGCGACGATCGACTTCGCCGACACCATCGAGAAGCAGGGCTTCACGATCGACAACCCCAACGCGGGCAGCTCCTGCGCCTGCGGCGACTCCTTCAGCTGAGTCGCGCGGGGGACCACCTCCGACGCCACCGTGGCCGGCATACCTCATCGGTATGCCGGCCACGTCGCGTTCCGGGCCCGCCTCAGCGGCGGGGGAGGGGGCTCGTCAGGAGCCGTAGCCCTCGTAGCCGTCGATGAGGGCGGAGGCGTCGTCGGGGACGGTGATGTCGCGGTGGGAGGGCAGGCCCCACGGGCGACGCTCGACGATGTCGAGGTGGACCTCACGGGACTCCTCGGCCATCTCGGCGACGTTGCCCTCGTCGAAGCCCTCGCGGGGGCCGGGGTGGTGCGCAGGAACCGTCATGCCACCACGCTAGGACGCGCCGAGGGCCGGACACACCGGTACCACCGGGTAACACCCGTGGGTAACCGGAATTCCTGCCGGAGTGGGAACGCGAGGGGGACCAGGCGAGGGACCGTGGGGTGGGCGCCGGGCGACGTGCCGGCCGCCAACAGGTAGGTTGCCGGGGTGCGTATCGCTGTCACCGGGTCCATCGCCACCGACCACCTCATGACCTTCACGGGGCGGTTCTCCGACTCCCTCGTGGTCGA
>DASSPC010000235.1:0-2736 GCA_035699865.1 Oryzihumus sp.
AAGGCGGCGGCAACGGCGGAGGCCAGGGCCAAGGCGGCGGCAACGGCGGCGGCGGTGACCACGGCGGCGGCAACGGCGGCGGCGGCAACGGCGGCGGCTCCGGCAACGGCGGCGGCTCCGGCAACGGCGGCGGCGGCACGCCGCCTGTCCAGCCCCCGTCGACCCCCTCGACCCCGGTCGTCCAGCCCGTTCACCCCCACGGCGTCGAGCCGCCCGCGGAGACGGCTTCCGAGCCCCAGGCCGCGGCCCCGGTGGTCCGGACCCTGCCCATGACGGGATCCCAGCCCGTGGGCCCGCTGCTCGCACTGTCGGCGATGCTCGTGATGGCCGGGGCGGCCCTGCGCCGACTGGCCCGCCTGCAGCGCTAGACCGGCAGGCTCAACCAGGTGCCCCAGCCCGGCCGGGCTGGGGCACCGTCATGTCCCGGCCTCTCCCGCCGATGCATGAGCGCCGCCTCCGGCGAAGGGGTGTGCGTCACCCCCGCGCTCCTCACCCGCGGGGACGACGTAGGTCGCCTACGTCGTGCCTACGCTCGGCCTACGGCATTCTCCGTGCCGCTCCGACCGAGGAGTGAGCCATGCTCCGCACCCCACGCCGGCTCCGGGCGCCGCGTCGATCCGCGGACCCCGGGCCAGAGCACGCCCTGCGCGAGGAAGGCGTCACGATCGCGCCTCCCCCTCCCACCGGCCGCCAGGCTGCCGACGAGCAGGTGGCGGTCGACCTCACTGCGCCGGAACAAGCCCCCGCCGCCGACCCGCACGCCGACCCATCGGAGCTGGTCGTCTCCCGCCGACGCGGGTGCTTCGTCCTGACCACCACCGACGGCACCGAGGTCGGGGTGATCCAGGGCGACTACGTCATCGGCTTCACCGCCCGCTACCTCGGCCGCGCCCGGTTCATCAAGGACCTCGACGAGGCCAAGGACGAGATCACCCGGGCCTGGCTGGAGCAACGGAACCAGGCCGAGACGCAGCCCCAGGCCGGCTGAACCACGTCGCTCGGCCGGGGTTCAGGACACCTGACCCAGCCACGGCTCCCACACGGCCGGGGCGAACGGCGCCCGCTGGTCGCGGACCGCCGCCAGGGCCTCGTCCCGCGAGCGCTCGGCCAGCCGCACGATCTCGGGCGGGTAGCTCAGCTCCACCTGGTGGGCCGCGAACTCGTCCTCGTCATCGACGTAGACCGACCCGTCGAGCCGCCGCACCACGTCGAGGTCGAGGTCCACCATGGTGACGTCGTCCCCGCCGGCCGACCAGACCGCGGGTGTGGTCATGTCGACGTAGACGCGGGAGTCGTGCCGATGCCCGTCGCCATAGAACGTGGCCACCCACGGCCGGCCGTCCGGGACCAGCATGACCAGCGGCCCTGTCGCCTCGTAGGCCACGACCCCGGGACGGGTGAACACGGTGCCGGCGGCACCGCCCAACCACACGCCGTGGTCGTCGCTCCCCAGTCGCCCCAATGGGGCAACCCAGTGTTCTCGACCGTCCCACTTGGTGAACCTCAGCAGGACCTCGTCCGCCATGCCGCCCCCTCCGGTCGCGGGTCAGCCGAGCAGTGAGTGCCGCTCGATCGTGGCCTCGCGGCCGGGGCCGACACCGACCGTGGAGACCCGGGCGCCGATGAGCTCCTCGAGCCGCTCGATGTAGCGCTGGGCGTTGGCCGGCAGCTCCTCGAAGGTCCGGCAGCTCGAGATGTCCTCGCTCCAGCCGGGCAGCTCCTCATAGACCGGGACCGCGTGGTGGAAGTCGCTCTGGCTGACCGGCATCTCGTCGTGGCGGACGCCGTTGACGTCGTAGGCCACGCACACGGGGATGGTCTCCAGGCCGGTCAGCACGTCGAGCTTGGTGACGACGAAGTCGGTGACCCCGTTGACCCGGGTGGCGTAGCGGCCGACGACCGCGTCGACCCAGCCGCACCGGCGCGGGCGGCCGGTCGTGGTGCCGAACTCGGCGCCAACGTCGCGCAGCCGGTCGCCCATCTCGTCGTGCAGCTCGGTGGGGAACGGGCCCTCGCCGACACGGGTGGAGTAGGCCTTGAGGATCGCGATGACCCGGTCGATGCGGGTCGGCGGCACACCGGAGCCGGTGCAGGCGCCGGCGGAGGTCGCGCTGGAGGACGTCACGAACGGGTAGGTGCCGTGGTCGACGTCGAGCAGGGTCGCCTGGCCCGCCTCGAGCAGGACGTTGCTGCCGCGGGCCAGCGCCTCCTCGAGCACGAGCGAGGTGTCGGCGACCATGGGAGCGAGCCGGCCGGCATACGACAGGAGCTCCTCGACGACCTCGTCGACCGCCACGGCGCGGCGGTTGTAGACCTTGACGAGGAGCTGGTTCTTGACGTCGAGGGCCGCCTCGACCTTCTGGCGCAGGATGCCCTCGTCGTAGAGGTCCTGGACGCGGATGCCGATGCGGTTCATCTTGTCGGCGTAGGTCGGGCCGATGCCGCGACCCGTCGTGCCGATGCGGCGCTTGCCGAGGAATCGCTCGGTCACCTTGTCGATCGTACGGTTGTAGGAGGCGATGACGTGCGCGTTGGCCGAGACGAGGAGCTTGCTCGTATCGACACCGCGCGCGTCGAGGCCGTCGAGCTCCTCGAAGAGGACGCCGAGGTCGACGACGACACCGTTGCCGATGACCGGCGTGCAGTTCGGCGACAGGATGCCGGAGGGCAGCAGGTGCAGCGCGTACTTCTCCCGCTTGCCGTCCTTCTCGATGACGACGGTGTGGCCGGCGTTGT
>DASSPC010000236.1:0-5535 GCA_035699865.1 Oryzihumus sp.
GCGATGATCCGCTCCCGCAACCCCCGCACCTCCCGCGGACCGGCCTCCGCCGCGACGGCCAGGAACCCCGCCCACACCGTGCCCACCGCCTGCGGGGTCAACCGCGGCCCGAGCTTGGCCATCTCGGCCAACGCCACCGCCGCGCCGCGCACCCCCACCCGCCCGGACAGCACGCACGAACGCAGCCGCTGCACCGACCCATGGTCCAGCACGTGCCCGGAACCAACGGGACGGCCGATACAGGCCTGCGCCACCTTCACCAGGTCCCCCGCCCCACCGGAGCGGTAGGACGGCGCCCACTCCAGCACCCACCCCGCCGCCGACGCACAGGTCGACGAGGCGGCCTCACCGCGCTCCAGACCCTCGCCGAGCACCGTGACCTGGGCCGCCTCCACCAACCGCCGCAGCACATCCAGGCGGCCCATCGCCGGACCCAGGCCCGACCCCTGGCACTGGTGCACCACCTCGACCAGCCCGGTCAACACCTCCGCCGCCGCATCCACCACCGCAAACCGCTCCGCGAACGACACCCCCGCCCCACCCGACCCCGCCGCGGGCACGCCGCCGGACCGCTGGCCGCGGCCCCCTGACGACGATCCCCCTGATGCATGGTTCGAACATACATTCGACCACCGACAGGCCGTCCGCGTCATCCACACGGACCCGGGCGCTTGGTCGGCACGGTCAGCCCGGGGCTGGTCGGTCGGCACGCGCCAGCCGGACTGGGTCACGCAGCGCGCCGCCTGAGGGCACGGGTCGGTGGGTGCGCCGAGGGACGGACCCGGCAACACGGCATACCGGCAGACGACGGCGCCCACCGTCCCGACGGGATGGTGGGCGCCAGGAGCCAGGCGAAGGTCAGGGCAGGTTGGCCAGCAGGTCGACGACCTCGACGCGGGGGCCGGTGAAGAACGGCACCTCCTCGCGCACGTGCAGCCGGGCCTTGGCCGCGCGCAGCTCCCGCATGAGGTCGACGATGCGGTGCAGCTCGTCGGCCTCGAAGGCCAGCACCCACTCGTAGTCGTTCAGCGCGAACGACGCGATCGTGTTCGCACGCACGTCGGGGTACTCGCGGGCCATCATCCCGTGCTCGACGAGCATGTCGCGGCGCTCCTTGTCCTCCAGGAGGTACCAGTCGTAGGAGCGCACGAACGGGTAGACGCAGATGTAGCGCTTGGGGTCCTCGCCGGCCATGAACGCCGGGATGTGCCCCTTGTTGAACTCGGCCGGACGGTGCAGGGCGGCCACCGACCACACCGGCGACAGGTGCGCGCCGAAGTCGGTGCGCCGCAGCCGGTGGTAGGCCGACTGCACGGCCTCGATGGTCTCGGCGTGCCACCACACCATGAAGTCCGCGTCGGCACGCAGGCCGGCCACGTCGTAGACGCCGCGCACGACCACGCCCTCCCCGGCGACCTCGGCGAAGAGCGCCTCGACCTCGGCGGCGAGCTTGGCCCGGTCCTCCGGCAGCGGGCTCGTGACCTTGAAGACCGACCACATCGCGTAGCGGATGGAGTCGTTGATCTCGCGGATCTGGCTGGCGCTGGGCTTCGGGCTCATGGCCTCATTCTCCCCCGTCCGTGGCACGGCCCTTCAGGTGGGTGGCGACGGCGAGAGCCGCCGCCCGACCGGAGGCGATACAGGCCGGGATACCCACCCCCTGGTATGCCGCGCCGGCGACTTCCAGCCCCGGCAGGCCGGCCACCGCCTCACCGATCCGGGCCACGCGCCCGACGTGTCCCACGGCGTACTGCGGCAGCCCGCCGCCCCACCGCTGGACGTGCGCGTCGACCGGCCTCGGCAGCGGGCCACCGAGCGCCTCGCCGACCTCCTTGTGGGCCACCGCCACCAGCTCCTGGTCACCCCGTTGCAGGTCCGCCTCCTCGCCGTGGCGGCCGATCGAGGCACGCAGCACCACGAGGTCACCGGCGGCCTCGGCCACCCAGCCCCACTTGGCGCTGCTGAAGGTCGATGCCTTGATCGTGCGTCCTTCGACCGGGGGCACGAGGAAACCCGAGCCGGGCATCGGTGGCATCCCTGCCCGGGGCAGCACCAGGCTGACGATCGCCATGGACGCGTAGTCCACCCCGGCCAGCTCGGCCGATGCCGGCGCACTGTGCGGGGCGAGCAGCCTGGCGGCCGGGGCCGCGGGCACCGCCAGGACGACCGCGTCCACGTCGAGCACCACGGGTGCGGGCACCGGCCCGGTGACCAGACGCCAGCCACCGGTCGTCCGCTCGAGCGCCCGGACGATGGTGTCGCTGACGACCCGCACGCCCCGGGCGACGAGGGCGGTGTGGAGCGACTCGGCGAGGGTCGCCATGCCGCCGCGCAGACCGGCGAAGACCGGGGTGGCGTCGGCGGCCGCTGCCGACGCGGCCCGCTCGGCGGCCACCGTCAGGGACTCACCGCGCACCGCCGCCTGCCACAGCGCGGGGACGGTGGCCTGCAGGGACAGCAGGCGGGCGTGCCCGGCATACACGCCGCCGAGCAGCGGCTCGACCAGGCGGTCGACGACCGCCGGCCCGACCCGCCCGGCGACGTAGTCCCCCACCGACACGTCCTGGGTCAGCGGCGTGACGGGCAGGTCTCGCTCCTGCTCGTCGCGGGCGATCTCCTCGGCGTCGAGCAGGCCCAGCGCGGCGGCCGGGTTGGCCGGCACCCCCATGAGCGTGCCGCCGGGCATCGGGTGCAGGGCGCCGCGGGACCAGACGCTGGCACGGGTCGTGGCCGGGTGGACCAGCGCACCGGCCAGGCCGAGCTCGGTGGCCAGGTCCAGGCCCTCGGGTCGACGCGCCAGCATGGACTCGGCACCGACGTCGATCCGCACCCCGCCGACGACGGCCGAGCGCAGCTTGCCCCCGGGACGGTCGGACGCGTCCAGCACGACGACCTCGGCGCCGGGCAGGTCGTGGACCAGCTGCCAGGCGGCCGCCAGCCCGCTGATCCCGCCACCGACCACGGCCACCCTGCTGCTCGCCATGGCCGCAGCCTCTCAGCCTCGTGACCGGATCGAAACCGGGGGTCAGGAACTCCCGACCGGACCACCGCCTCCAACTGGCAAGCACGGCAGCCCGACCGACCACGACCCCGGAGGCCCGCCATGGACCCACGCATCGCACCTGTCCTGCACCCCTCGCCCCGCCCCCGCACCCGGCGCGCCCGCGTTGCCGCCGTCGCCGGGGCGCTCCTCGTCGCCACCCTCGCCGCCTGCAGCTCCTCCGGCAACGCCTCCTCGTCGTCCGTGGGTGCCGCATCGCAGGCGGGGGGCTCGTCGGTCGGCGGTGACCAGAAGGCGCCGCCGGCCTCGGGCTCGGCAGCGTCAAAGCCCGGCTCGGAGGCCGTCACGCAGGTGGTGGCCGCGGAGCGCAAGATCACGCGGACCGCGAGCCTGTCGATCCAGGTCAAGGACGTCGCCGGTGCGGCGAACGCGGTCCACGCCATCGTCGCGGGACTCGACGGCTTCGTGCTCAACGAGCAGCTGGGCAAGGACGGTGGCCCCCAGCCCCTGACCGGCGCCGCCCCCAGCCAGGCCTTCAACGGGTTCGGCACGATCACGGTGTCCGTCCCGGCCGACAAGCTCGACACCACGCTCGACCAGCTCGCCCGCGTCGGCACCGTCCTGTCCCGCAGCACGACCAGCCAGGACGTCACCGACCAGTACGTCGACACCGCCAGCCGGGTCAAGACGATGCAGGCGAGCCTGGACCGGGTGCGCGCGCTCCTCGCCCAGGCGACGAACATCGGCCAGGTGGTCGCCCTGGAGTCCGAGCTGAGCCGGCGCGAGGCCGACCTGGAGTCGCTGCAGGCCCAGCTGGCCGCGCTCAAGGGCAGCGTGGACCGCTCGACCGTGACCATCGCCCTCAGCACGCCGGCGGTGGTCGCAGCCTCGGTCGACAACACCGGCTTCCTGGCCGGGCTGCGCCAGGGCTGGCACGCCTTCCAGACGTCGGTCACCGCGGTGCTCACCGTCGTCGGTGCGCTCCTGCCGTTCGCGGCGCTGGTCGGACTCGTCGGCTGGCCGCTCTGGCGGTGGCTGCGCCGCCGTCAGGCCGGGGTCACTGCGTCGCCAGCCCCAGCCGCTCCCGGAGCTCCGTGACCGCGGCCTCCTCACCGGAGACGGCCGGGCGCGGGCCGCGACCCCACAGCCACAGCAGCACCTCCGAGGGCGCACCCGAGACGGTGGCGACGCCCCCACCGGATGCGGCGCGGCGGACGTCGACCTGATCCTGCCCGAGGGTGACCTCCCAGTCGTGACCGCCGCTGGACACCACCACGGCGGCCCCGCTGGCGGTCTCCACCGGGGCATCGCTCCAGTGGCCCGCGAGCATGATCATGAGCACCTCGTCGATCCCGTCGACGGCGAGGTCCGCCGCGACGGGCGTGCCCTCACCGGCGGCGCTCTCGACGTCGCGGCGGTGCACCGAGGTCTCGTGCGCCATGCGCCGCACCCAGAACCCGACGCTCTGGTCCTGCGGCCACCAGGTCCGGGCGTGCTCGGCCGGGTCGCGGGCGTCGAGCTCGCTCACGAGCTGCTCGTGGGCGTCGTCGATGAACCCGAGCGGCTCAGCATCCTCGAGCCCCTCCGGGGGCCACGGGTCGGGCCAGTCGCCCCGCCGCATCGTCTCGACCTTGTGCAGGTAGACCAGCGCGGTGTGCCGCAGCACGTCCGCTCCGGTCCATCCCTCGCACTCCGGCACCGGGCGGTCCAGGGCTCGTGGCGCCACCGACCGCAGCCGGGCGAAGTCCTGCTCGAGGACCTCGCGGTAGCGCCGGGCACCCAGGCCGTAGGGATAGAGCTCGCTCATGACCCGACCTTAGGACCCGGCGCCGACAGGCGCGCGCCTCAGCGCGCGGACACCTCGTGCACCAGCTCGACGACGCGGGTCAGCACGTCGGGGTCGGTCGAGGGCAGCACCCCGTGGCCGAGGTTGAAGATGTGCCCGGGAGCCGCCTTCCCCTCCTCCACGATCGAGCGGACCTTGGCCTCGAGGGCCTCCCACGGCGCGAACAGCAGCGCCGGGTCGAGGTTGCCCTGCACGGCATACCGGTCACCCAGGCGGGCGACCGCGTCGGTGAGCGAGACCCGGAAGTCGACCCCGACGACGTCCGCCCCGGCGGACCCCATCGAGGCGAGCAGCTCGCCGGTCCCGACCCCGAAGTGGATCTTCGGCACGTCCAGGCCGGCCACCGCCGCGAGCGCCGTCGCCGAGTGCGGCTGGACGAAACGCTCGTAGTCGGTCCGCGGCAGCGCGCCGACCCACGAGTCGAACAGCTGCACCGCCGAGGCGCCCGCGGCAGCCTGCACCCGCAGGAACTCACCGGAGATCTGCGCCAGCCGGGCACACAGGTCGTGCCAGAGCTGCGGGTCGCCGTACATCAGCGCCTTGGTGTGCTCGTGGTTCTTCGACGGCCCGCCCTCGACGAGGTAGGACGCCAGGGTGAACGGCGCCCCGGCGAAGCCGATCAGCGGGGTGTCGCCGAGCTCGGCGACCAGCAGGCGCACCGCCTCGGTGATGTAGGGGACGTGCTCGG
>DASSPC010000237.1:0-4537 GCA_035699865.1 Oryzihumus sp.
CCGCCGTCTCCTGGCTCGGGGCGGCACGGGGGATGCGCCCGGTCTACGACCTCCCCCCGGCCCAGCGCCGGGCCGATGCCGTGGCGCTCGCCGCGCCCGTGCCCACCATCCTCGCGGCGCTGCACCGGCTCGCTGCCGGGCTGGACCCGGTGCCCCCACGCGACGACCTCGGGCACGCGGCGAACTACCTGTGGATGATCACCGGGCAGGAGCCAGCGGCTGCCGCGGCGCGGGCGGTGGAGCAGTACCTCGTGCTCACCGTCGACCACGGCTTCAACGCCTCGACGTTCACCGCCCGGGTCATCGCCTCGACGGGGGCCGACGTCGCAGCGTGCGTGGTCGGTGCGCTCGGTGCGCTGTCCGGGCCGCTGCACGGTGGGGCGCCGAGCCGCGCGCTCGACACGCTGGACGCGATCGGGTCGGCCGACCGGATCGACCCGTGGGTGCGGGCCGCCGTGCAGTCCGGCGACCGGATCATGGGCTTCGGCCACCCGATCTACCGCACCGAGGACCCGCGATCGCGGATGCTCAAGGACGTCGCCCGCGCCCTGGCGGCCGGCCGACCGGAGGCCGAGCGCCTCATCGGGTTCGCCGAGGAGGTCGAGCACGGGGTGATCTCGGTCCTGGCCGAGCTCAAGCCCGGCCGGGAGCTGCACACCAACGTCGAGTTCTACGCCGGGGTGGTGATGGACCTGTGCGGCCTGCCGCGGGCGATGTTCACACCCACCTTCGCCGTCGCGCGGGTGATCGGCTGGAGCGCCAACGTGCTCGAGCAGGCGCTGGACAGCAAGATCATCCGGCCCTCCTCGCGCTACGTGGGCCCGCCGCCCCCGCAGCCCGTGCCACCGGCCTGACCGCGGGAGCCCGCCATACGGCATACCCCCGGGGTCCGGTCAGGACCGTTGGCTCTGACGGCCGCACCGGCGCCCCCGCGAGGCTGGGTCCGCCGAAGGAGGCAGCGCCCGGGCGCTGCAGCACGGAGCGGACGGAGGCCGTCATGGACGCAACACCGACGAACGTGGCTGCGGGGCAAGGCAGCCCTCCCCGTCGGCGGGCGTGGCGCCGTGTCTCGGGTGGGCTGGCGGTCGTGGGTGCAGCGCTCGTGGTGCCGGTGTTCTTCCTGGGCAGCGACGAGCTGCGCGGGCTGTTCTACTACCTCGGGTTCGTCGCGCTCGGCCTGGCCCTGGTGGTCGCGGTGATGGGCTGGGTGTGGGGGCGCGGCCGGTCGTTCACGTTCCTGCCGTGCACCCGCTGGGGCTGGTCGGCGCTCGGGACGTTCGGGCTCGGCCTCGTCCTGACGATCGTGCCGTCGTACGTCCAGACCACCACCGTGAGCGCCGGCAACGCGGTCAACACCGTGATCCGCCTGGGCTTCCTCGTGATGTTCCTGGCCTCGGTGTTCGGTCTGTGGTCGGTGCGCTCGCGCGCCGAGCGCTCGCTGGGGCTCGTCGCTCTGGCCCTTGCCGTCGGAGTGGTGGTGCCCTACTTCCTGCTCGCGGCGGTGATCGAGGCGCACTGACCGGTCGGCGCCCACCCGCAGGTGCCTGCCCTTGCCATGCCGTCGGGACTGCACGCGTCCGTCTGGTCGGGAGAGCGAGGCGGCCCGGGGCGTGGCAGCATCGCGGCATGCTCACTGACGCGCTGACGGACCTGGCCCGCGAGGTCGACGCCCGGTGCCGGCTGGCAGGGGAGTTCACCCTGCGCTCCGGGACCGTCTCGCAGGAGTACTTCGACAAGTACCGGTTCGAGGCGGACCCGCTGCTGCTGCGACGGGTGGCCGAGGCCATGGTCCCGCTGCTGCCGTCGGATGCCCAGGTGCTGGGTGGGCTGGAGCTCGGCGGGGTGCCGATCGCCACGGTGCTGAGCTCGCTCACCGGCCTGCCACTGGGGCTGGTGCGCAAGCAGGCCAAGACCTACGGCACGTGCCAGCTCATCGAGGGCGCCGACGTCGCGGGTCGGCGGGTGGTGCTGGTCGAGGACGTGATCAGCACCGGCGGCGCCGCCCGAGCGGCTGCGGAGGAGCTGCGGCGCAGGGACGCGCAGGTCGACACGGTGGTCTGTGCCATCGACCGGTTCGACGGCGAGGTCCACCCGTTGTCAGAGGTCGGGGTGCAGGTGCGGTCCGTGCTGACCAAGCGGCAGCTGGACGCCCTCCGCCAGCCGGACGGCACTCGGGCGGACCTGTCCGGTTCGCGACCGCGGTGAGGCCGACCTCCTCGGTGACCTCACGGCATACGGCCGCGTGGAGGTCCTCACCGGGTTCGATTACCCCGCAGGCAGGGTCCAGTGCTCCGGGCCGATCGTGCCGTGCCGGCAGCACGTGACAAGGTGGCGGCATGCGCGAGGGAAACGCTGCGGCGCCGGTGCTCGTACTCACCGGCGGCCCAGCTGCCGGGAAGAGCGCGACCGGTCTGGCCCTCTCGGACAGCACGCCGAGATGTGCGTTCATCGACGTCGATGACATCCGGCAGCTGGTGAGGAACGGCGGGGCAGCACCCTGGGACGGAGAGGAGGGGCTCCGCCAGCAGGAGCTCGGCGTGCGCAACGCCTGTGCGCTGGCACAGTCCTTCACCCAGCACGGGTTTGCCGCGATCGTGGCCGACGTCCTCACCCCGGAGACGGCGAGGCTCTATCGCAGGCTGCTTCCCGACGTCGTGCTCGTCCACCTGACTCTCGCCCGGGAGGAGGCCAGACGTCGCGCTTCCATGCGCCGGGTGTACCTCACGCCGGAGGAGTTCGAGGCGCTGCATGAGGTGCAGGTGGACGACCCGCCGACCGTCGACGTGAGCCTCGAGGTGACGGCCATGACACCGGCTGAGCAGGTCGAGGCTGTCCGGGATCTCTGGGTGTCGCGTTGCTACACCTCGCGAGACGTCGGCTCACGTTGACGGCCCGGGGCTGGTGCCCCTCGCGGCCCTTCGGCCGGCGCAGCATCTGCCGGCGCTCGTTCGTCTGACGCGCGGGGCAGTCGGCACCGCCGGGCCTCGTGGCGTTCACCCGGAGTCCGTGAGGTCGTTGCATGTGGCTCCTAGCGTCCGGCGCATGAGAGCCCTACGAGTCGTAGCGACCGCGGTCAGCGTGGCCGGCCTGTGCCTGTCCGCCTCGGCCGTTGCCCAGGCCACGCCCGAGACCACGGGTCCCGGGGTGCAGCCGCAGAAGACCCAGTTCGACCTGCAGGCCCACCGCGGCGGCATCGGCATGACGACGGAGGAGTCGCTGCCGGGCTTCGCCAAGGCCCTGCGCCTCGGTGTCAGCACGCTGGAGCTGGACACGCACATCACCAAGGACGACAAGGTCGTCGTCAACCACGACCGGCAGATCAGCTCGCAGAAGTGCAAGGACACCGCCCCGGCGTTCCCGGGTGACCCGATGTACCCCTACGTGGGCAAGTACATCAAGGACCTGACCCTGGCCGAGATCAAGACGATGGACTGCGGCTACCAGCAGCTGCCCGGCTTCCCCGAGCAGGAGCAGATCAAGGGCTGGCGCATGGCCGAGCTCAAGGACGTGCTGAACCTGGTGAAGGCCTACCACGCCAACCAGGTCAAGCTGAACATCGAGACCAAGGTCGAGGCCGGGGCGCCCGAGCAGACCGCGCCGCGTGGGCAGTTCGTGACCCGGGTCTACCAGGAGATCCACGCCTCCGGCATCGAGCGCCAGGTCACCATCGAGTCCTTCGACTGGGGCGCGCTCAAGCTGATGCACAAGCTGGCCCCGACGTGGCCGCTGGTTGCCCTGACGAACTACGACTTCCTCGAGGTGGGCAAGCCGGGTGCCTCCCCGTGGCTCGGTGGGGTCGACGCGGACACCTACGGTGGCGACTTCGTCAAGGCAGCGGAGGCTGCGGTGCCCGGCCTGACCGCACTGTCGCCGAACTACGGCTTCCCGCAGAACGGCAAGGTGGGCGACCCCGGCTTCCGTTTCTACCCGGACAGGCAGATGGTCACGGAGGCGCACGCGCGTGGCCTGAAGGTCATCCCGTGGACGTGTGACGACAACGCCACGATCAAGGCACTGATGGACATGGGGGTTGACGGCATCATCACCAACTACCCCAACCACGTCCGGGAGATCATGGCCGAGCGCGGCATGCGCCTGCCCAAGGCCTACCCCGCTCCCTGACGCCGGTCACTGCCACCAACCACAGGCGGGTATGCCGCGTGGTCGCCCACGCGGCATACCCGCCTGTGTCGTGCTGTCCCGCGCTCGTCGCGTGGTCAGTCAGCGCAACGGTCGGGATCCTGGACCTCGAGGTCAGGTGACGGGAGACGGGTGGTGGTCCCTGCGGCGGCGACGCTGACGGGTCCACCGAAGGCTTCGGCGGCGGCGTCCTCAGCTCCCTGCGGGTCGGTCCCGGGCCAGAGGTGGGTGAGCAGTGTGGTCAAGCAGGCGAGGCAGTGTGGCGTACCCGGGATCGACGAGCAGTCGGAATCCGTCGCGCTCGAGGAGGTATCCGCTGCAGGCCTGAGCTGCCGTGGGCCACGCACCGCAGCCGCCGAGAACCGTCAGTTGCATGGCTCAGGACCCTGGTGACCGG
>DASSPC010000238.1:0-4980 GCA_035699865.1 Oryzihumus sp.
CTGCGCCGTGCGGGACGGTTAGCCGACGAAGTCAAGGTTGATCACCTTCCAGGAGTCACCGCTGCGCTCGAGGTCGAGCCGCAGCCGGTAGGTCTTGTCCACGGGCTGGGGCGTGGCCGCGTTGGCGGTGGGGGCGACCACGCCGACGATGACCCGGGCCGAGTCCGAGTCGGAGGAGACCAGGGCCGCCTCGACGGTCTTGACCGAGGACACGGTCTTGTTGTCGACGACGACCTTGCGCAGGTCGGCCAGCTTGGACTGGTAGTCGGAGCGGAACGTCCCGCCGGCACCGGCCAGGACCTGCGTGCCGTAGTCGTCGAAGCGCCGGTAGTCCATCGTGATGAAGTTGACCGCGAGCTGCCGGCCGGCGGCGAGCGCGGCCGCCCCGGACGCCTCGCGGTCACGCTCGGTGAAGTAGCCGCGGCCTTGGGTGAACCCCACCAGCGCAGCCACCAGGAGCACCGCGACGGCGATCGCGGCGAGGACCTTCGGGGACGCCGAGGACACCCGCGCCACCCGGGCGCGGGCCGGGAGCGACGGGGTCATCGCGCTGCGCTCTGCATCATCCACAGCCACGTGTCTACCCCACCGGACCCCGCAGGGGGCAAGGGGGCAGCCACGTTGGGAAGGTCACTCCCCTGGGTGAGCGCCGCGTTGCCCAGCGGCACCGGCATCCCGTCATACGACATGGGGTAGGAGGACCCGGCGCCGCTGGAGGCGGACGGCGCGTTCTGCGCGCCGCGGACCGTGGAGGCCGAGCCGCGCGGCAGCGTGCACCGGGCGCCGGTGTTCACCGGGGGCAGGTTGGTGGTCTGGTCGGGGCCGATCCGGTGCGTGCCGCCGTAGCCGGCGGTGCAGGCCGGCGGGCTGTCGGAGTTGAGGACCAGGCCGAAGTGGGCGGTGCCGTCCCCGGGGACGACGGTGTAGCCACCCGCCACGACGTCGGGGTAGGTGATCAGCATCTGCTGGATCCCGTCGATGCGGGACGTGGTCACCTGCCCGATCGTGACGAAGTTCGACAGCAGGGTCGCCAGGGGCGTCTGGTTGTCCTTGATCAGCCCGTCGAGCTCGTGAGAGGCGACCGCGCCGCGGTCCAGGACCAGGCGGAGGTCGGGGTCGCTGGTGCGCAGCGTGTCGGACAGGTCCGCGAAGTTGCCGATGAAGTCCTTGATGTCCCCGGAGCTGGCGCGCTGGGTGTCCAGGACGATGCGGCCGTCGTCGATGAGCTTCTTGGTCTCGGGCAGGGCCTCGGTGGCCGACCGCGTCAGTGCGTCGCCGGAGTCGAGCAGGCGCTGGAGGTCGGGGCCGCTGCCGCCGAAGGCGTTGCCGAGCTCGTCGACCACCGTGGCGAGCTGCTTGCGGTCGACCGACTTGACCGTGTTGTCCAGGTGCAGCAGCAGGTTGTCGATCCGCAGCGGCGACCGGGTGTCCGTGCGCGGGACGGTGGCCCCGGCCGCCAGGTAGGGCCCGCCCTCGTGCCGGGGCTGGAAGTCGACGTACTGCTCCCCCACCGCCGAGCGGTTCTCGACCACGGCCAGGGTGTCCCTGGGCACCTCGGTGCCGCGGTCCAGGCGCATGTCGACCAGGACGCCGTCCTTGGTCAGGCGCAGCTTCTCCACCTTGCCGACCGTGACGCCGCGGTAGGTGACCTCGGCGCCGGTGAAGATGCCGCCCGAGTCGGCGAAGTCCGCCGAGACCAGGTAGCTGCCGCCCATGATCTTGTCGGTCAGCCCGACGAAGCGGGCCGAGAGCACCGACACCGTGATCAGGGTGATCGCGGCGAACACCGCCAGCTGGATCTTGGTCGAGCGCCGGATCACGCCGCACCTCCGGTCTGGAAGAGCGTCAGCCAGGACGGCTCACTCTCGCCCGTCGAGGCCTGCCCGGCCCCCAGGCAGAGGAGGCCCGAGCAGGAGGAGCTCTTGCTGGTGGAGCTGGGCGTGGAGCCGCCGGGCAGCTGTGGCAGGGACAGGGTGGGCTTGGGCAGCGACGGCACGGTGGGCAGCCCGGGGCCGGTCGGCGTCCCTCCGGGGCCCTTCGGCAGGCCCAGGTTGTTGGACAGCGTGCCGAGGTTCATGTCCGCCGTCGCCCACAGGTTGGTGTAGTCACCGCGCATGGTGCTGACCGCCTCGTCCGGGAACGGGTAGGTCAGCAGCAGCTGCAGCGACCTGGGCAGGTCGTCTCCGGCCTTGTTCAGCTGCGACAGGATGGGCGAGATGGCCTTGAGGTTGGCCACGGTGTCGCCCTGCGAGGCGTTGATGACCTTGGTGCCGACCGCCCCGAGCCGGCTCAGCGACTCCAGCATCGCGGTGAGCTGGCGGCGCTGGTCGGCGAGCACCTTGAGCCCCTGCGGCAGGGTGTCCACGGCCTTGGCGAGGTCGTCCTTGCGCGCGGCGATCCGCGCCGAGAGGCGGTCGATGCCCTCGATGGCGCGGACGATCTCCGACTTCTGCTTGTCGAGCCCGCTGACGAAGGTGTCGAGCTGGCCGACGAGGTCCCTGATCTGCGACTCGTTGCCGTTCATCGCCTTGTTGAGCTCGGTCTCGATGACCTTCAGCTGGGCGACCCCGCCGCCGTTGAGCAGCAGCGACATGGCGCTGAGCACCTCCTCGACCTCGGGGTTGCGCCCCGTGCGGCCGATCGGGATGTTGTCGCCGTCGGACAGGGAGCCCTCGGGGGCGCTGTCGGTCGGCGGCGCCAGCTCGACGTACTTCTCGCCGAGCAGCGACGTCTGGTGGAGGGAGGCGACTGCGTTGTCGGGCAGCTTGACCGACTTCGGCAGGCGCAGCGTGACCCGGGCGGTCCAGCCGTTGAGCTCGATCTTCTCGACCGCGCCCACGGTGACCTCGTTGACCTTGACCGCCGACTGCGGCACCAGGTCGAGCACGTCGGCGAACTCCGCGGTCACGTGGTAGACGTCGCCGCCCTGCGCGGCCCCACCGGGCAGCGGCAGGTCGTAGGCGCCCTGGCAGGCGGCCAGCGAGCCGACCGCGAGCACGGCCACCCCGGTGCGAGCCAGGCCAGCAAGGCCGCGGCGCGGGATACGGCGGGCCGCTGCGCGCAGGAGAACGGTATGACGCGTCATCGCGTGCCTCCCAGCAGGCCACCGAGGGTCGGGTCGGCGCCGCGGACGTCCGCGGCGGACTCACCCTCCGGCCCCCCACCACCGGCCGGCGCCGGGGACAGCGCCGGGTCGGACGGGACCGGCGAGAGCAGGTTGAGCGGCAGGCCGGCAGCCCCGGGCAGCGAGGGCACCTTGAGCAACTTCTGGATCGTGCTGCACAGCTGCGTGTTGCCGGTGCCGGTCGGGCCCGTGATCAGCGAGCACAGGAGCAGGGCCGGGTCCTTGAGCTGGGCGGCGTTGTTGCGCGTGTCCAGCGTCCCCGACTTCGGGTTGTAGGCGTTCTGCAGGTTGCTGATCGCCACCGGGGCGTTGTCGAGGGTCTCCGCCAGGGCGCTGCGCTGCCTGGCGATCGTGCTCGTGACCGAGGTGAGCTGGCCGATGTCCGTCTTGAGGACGGCCCGGTTGTCGTGCACGAAGGAGGAGGTCTCGGACAGGGCCACCGCGAGGTTCTTCAGGGCCGCGGCGAGGTCGCCCCGCTCGCCGGCCAGCTGGTCGGAGACGTTGGCGAGGTCGGTGTTGAGCCGGCGGACCTGCGTGTCGTTGGTGGCCAGCATGCTGGTGAAGGACTGGAGGTTCTTCACCGTGGAGAACAGGTCGTTCCGACCGCCGGAGAGCGTGGACAGCGCCAGCGACAGGTCGTGGTTGGTGTCATGGATGTTGGTGCCCTCACCCTTGAGGTTCCTGGCCCCGGTGTCGAGCAGGTTGGACAGGGCACCGTCCTTGTTGGCGCCCTTCGGGCCCAGCGCCACGAGCAGGTCGTCCAGGCTCGTGGAGATCCGGTCGAGCTCCACCGGTACCGCCGTGCGGTCGAGGCCGATGTGGGCGCCGTCCTTCATGAGGGGCCCCGAGGTGTAGGCCGGGAGCAGCTGCACGTAACGGTCGCTCACCAGGGAGGGAGCCACCACGGCGGCCTTGGCATCCGCGGGCACCTTGTACTTCGCGTCGAACTCGAACGCCACCGCGACGTGGTCACCCTCGGGCTTGACCGAGAGCACCTTGCCGACGTGGACGCCGAGGATGCGCACGTCCGAGCCGGGGTAGAGGCCGACGGCGCGGGAGAAGGAGCCGGTGACCTTGATCGTGTCGGAGCGCGGCCACAGGACCACCGCGGCGGCCACCAGGGCCAGCACGGCGGCCACCGCGATGACGCGCGCACCGCGGCCCACCGCCGGCGTGCCGCCCCGGCGGACCCGCCGGCGCGGCGGCTTCGCCGCGGGAGCAGGTGCGGCCTCGGCCGGGGCGTCGCCGAAGACCTCGCTCCCGAGGTCGGGCATGACGTCTGTCGCCTCGTGCTCGGTCCGGTCGGTCACGGCTTGATCCCCCCCACCGGGACGGTCAGGTTGGCCACGAAGGTGTCGAACCAGCGGCCCGTGCCCAGCGTGTTGGCGAAGACCCGGGTGAACGGCGCCATCATCGCGATGGTGCGGTCGAGGTCCTTCTCGTGCTTCTGCAGGACGGCGAGCACCTGGTTGAGCTGGTCCAGGGCCGGCTTGAGCTGCGCCCGGTTGTCGCGGACGAGCCCGGTCAGCTGCTGGGCCAGGGCCGAGGTGTTGGTGAACAGCGTGTGGATCGCCTCGCGGCGGGCGTTGAGCTCGGCCATGAGCAGGTCGGCATCCTTGATCAGCGTGGCCGTGCTGGCGTTGCGGTCGGCCACCGTCTTGCTCACCGAGTTGGCGTGGGCGAGCAGCGTCTTGAGCTCGGCGTCGCGGGAGGCAACGGTGCGCGAGAGCCGGCCCAGCCCGTCGAGGGCGTCCTTGACGTGCTCGGGGCTGTCCTTGAACTCGTCGGCCATGACGTTCAGCGACCGGGCGAGCTGGTCGGTGTCGATCCGCTCGGACGTCGTGGCCAGGTCGGTG
>DASSPC010000239.1:0-3506 GCA_035699865.1 Oryzihumus sp.
TTCCTGGACCTGATCCAGGAGGGCAACCTCGGTCTGATCCGTGCGGTCGAGAAGTTCGACTACACCAAGGGCTACAAGTTCTCGACCTACGCGACGTGGTGGATCCGCCAGGCGATCACCCGCGCGATGGCCGACCAGGCCCGCACCATCCGCATCCCGGTGCACATGGTCGAGGTCATCAACAAGCTCGCCCGCGTCCAGCGCCAGATGCTGCAGGACCTCGGCCGGGAGCCCACCCCGGAGGAGCTCGCCAAGGAGCTCGACATGACCCCCGAGAAGGTCGTCGAGGTCCAGAAGTACGGTCGCGAGCCCATCTCGCTGCACACCCCGCTCGGCGAGGACGGCGACAGCGAGTTCGGTGACCTCATCGAGGACTCCGAGGCGGTCGTGCCGGCCGACGCGGTGAGCTTCACGCTGCTGCAGGAGCAGCTGCACTCGGTGCTCGACACGCTGTCCGAGCGTGAGGCGGGCGTCGTCTCGATGCGCTTCGGCCTCACCGACGGCCAGCCCAAGACCCTGGACGAGATCGGCAAGGTCTACGGCGTGACCCGCGAGCGGATCCGTCAGATCGAGTCCAAGACGATGTCCAAGCTGCGCCACCCGTCGCGCTCGCAGGTCCTGCGCGACTACCTGGACTGACCCGCAGCCACCGCAGCGCCCGTCACCCCCGAAGGGGTGGCGGGCGCTTCGTCATCCTCCGTCGAACGACGGAGGCGCCCGCCTGCGACGGGCCGTGACAATCGGCGCACGACGCGGTCGACGACGACGGAGGCAGGATGCACGGGGACCGGGGCCTGGCGCCTCCGCACGGCGGGAAGCTGGTCGACCTGGTGGTCGGCGAGGCCCGCGCGGCCGAGCTCGTGGCGATGGCGGACCGGTGGCCGTCCTGGGTCCTCACCGAGCGGCAGCGCTGCGACCTGGACCTGCTGGCCTGCGGTGCCTTCTCCCCGCTGACCGGCTTCCTCGGCCGGGCCGACCACGCCTCGGTCTGCGAGCGGATGCGCCTCGCCGACGGCACCCTCTGGCCGATCCCGGTGACCCTGGACGTGGACGACCGCACCCGCGACGCGGCGCTGGTGTGGGGGCACCTGGCCCTGCGCGACGACCACGGCCGGCTGCTCGCGGTGCTCGGGGTGCGCGAGGCCTGGCGGGCGGACCCGCGGGTGGAGGCCGAGGCGGTGTTCGGCCGCTGCGACCCGGCGCACCCGAGCGTCGACCACCTGCTCTACCACGCACACCGGTGGTACCTCGCCGGCCCGCTCGAGGTGCTGCCGTCCGCGCGGACGCTCGACGGCGCTGGGCCCCGGTTCACCCCGGCAGGGCTGCGCGCCCACTTCGACCGGCTCGGCATCACCCGGGTGGTCGCCTTCAACACCCGCAACCCGATGCACCGCGCGCACCAGGAGCTGACCCTGCGCGCGGCGCGGGAGACGGGCGCCCACCTGCTCATCCACCCGGTCGTCGGCCCCACCAAGCCCGGCGACGTCGACGTGGCCACCCGGGTCGCCTGCTACGAGAGCCTGCTGCCGACCTATCGCAGCGGGCAGGCGACCCTGGCGCTGCTGCCCCTGGCCATGCGCATGGGCGGGCCACGGGAGGCCCTGTGGCACGCGATCATCCGCCAGAACTTCGGCGCCACCCACATGATCGTCGGCCGGGACCACGCCGGTCCGGGGAAGGACAGCCTGGGCCGTCCCTTCTACGACCCGTATGCCGCGCAGGAGCTGGTGCGCCGGCACCAGGACGAGCTTGCGGTGTCGATGGTCTCCTTCCCGCAGCTCGGGTACGTCGAGGACACCGACAGCTACGAGCCGGTGGACCAGGTGCCCCCGGGCACGCAGGTCAGCGTCATCTCCGGCACCGAGGTCCGGCGCCGGCTGGCGCGGGGTCAGGCCCTGCCGTCGTGGTTCACGCCGCCGGCGGTCGCCTCGGTGCTGCGGCGCCGCTACCCGCCCCTGCCCGAGCGCGGCGTCACCGTGGTCCTCGTGGGCGAGCCGGGTGCGGAGACGACCGCCACGGCAGCCGAGCTCGCCTGCCGCCTGCAGTCCCTGGGCCGCCGGGTCCGGCGGGTGGGCGACGAGGGCAGCCGCCCGCAGCCGGCGACCCAGGCTCCTGCGCCGGAGGCCGACCTGGCCGGGCTGACCGCCCGGGCCGTGGAGTCCACGCGCGCCGGTGACATCGCGTTGTGCACCGTCCACACCGCCGACGCCCCGGCGTTGGAGCGGATGCGGATCGAGGTCGAGGCCTGGGGCGGCTTCTTCCTCGTACCGGTGGCCCCGGCCGGAACGGCAGGCCGGTCGGGGTCACCGGGCTCTTCCGGGCCCGCCCGGTCCAGGGTCGAGGCACTGCTGGCGCAGCTGCGGGCGCACGGCTTCCTCACCAGCCAGGAGGAGCAGGCAAGCGCCTGAGTGACCCGTTGGGGCAGGTCAGCTCCCGAGCGATACCCGCTCCACCGGGGTGTCAGCGCTGGGTCAGGCGCCGAACCTGGGCGGCCACCGCCCGGAACGGGCTGCCCAGGGCCCGTGCCAGCCGCCGGCGAAGGCGCCGCACCTCGGCCGTCCCGGCCGAGGGCACGACCACCGCGCGGAGCCGGAGCCAGAACGGCCGGGTCGGCGCCACCGCCCGCAGGACGAGCTGGGCGTCCTGGCGCAGGTCCACGACGGCAGCGCGCGGCGGGGCGTATCGGGCCTGCTCCAGGGTGCCGAGGACCCGGCCGAGAGCCTGCTCGCCGTCATGGTCGAGGTAGGCCTCGCGCACGTAGTGGTCATGCAGCTGGCGCGGAGTCTGGCTCGGCGGCGCGGGCATCCCCAGGTCGGCGAGCTGTTCGGTGAGCGCCACCCACTGCGCTTCCACCCGGCCGGCGCCGTCGGGTGCCGAGCGCAGCCTCCTCCGGCGTGACCACAGCGCGCCGGCCGGGGCGGCGGCCGCGCCGACGAGCCCGAGGAGCACCGCGAGGAGCACCAGCGACCACCCGTGCGGCAGGTGGTCCGCCCACGAGGCGCGGGCGCCGCCGCCGGGCAGGGCCGTCTGGGGCGTGGCCACGTCGTTGGCGCGCTCGAGCAGGTCCTGCTTGCGCGTCGAGGAGCTGCTGCCGCCCGCCGTGGTGTCGGTGGGGCGACCCCCGTCGGCGCTGGTGCCCGGCAGCACCGTGGCGTAGACGGGCGCGGCACCGCTGCGGGCGGCCGGCGTCGGCTCGAAGCGCAGCCAGCCGATCCCGTCGAGGTACAGCTCCGGCCAGGCGTGGGCGTCGGCGACCGCGACCGTCCAGATGCCCCTGTCGACATGGCCGGGCAGGAAGCCGATGGCGATTCGCGCGGGGATGCCCTGCGCGCGAGCCATCATGATCATCGCGGTGGAGAACTGCACGCAGTAGCCCTGGCGGGTGACCAGGAAGTGCGACAGAGGGTCGAGCGGCACCACCCGCCCGGACTGGTCGGTGACCGGCGGGGCCAGCGTCAGGGAGTAGGCGAACCCGCCGTTGCTGCGCAGGAACTCCTGGATGGCCA
>DASSPC010000240.1:0-4500 GCA_035699865.1 Oryzihumus sp.
TCCTGCTGATCCCGGTGCTGTACGGCCTCGCCGGCGCCTACCCCTTCCTCGAGGCGTGGGTCACCGGTGACAAGCGCGAGCACCACCTGCTGGACCGCCCGCGCAACGCCCCGACGCGCACCGGCATCGGCGTCATGGCCCTGGTCTTCTACGGCATCCTGTTCTTCGCCGCAGGCAACGACCTGATCGCCATCAAGCTGGGCCTGTCGATCAACGACATCACCAACACCTTCCGGGTGCTGCTGCTCGTCGGTCCCCCGCTGGCCTTCTGGGTCACCAAGCGGATCTGCCTGAGCCTGCAGCGTCGTGACCGCGACCTGGTCCTGCACGGTCGCGAGACCGGCCGGATCGTCCGCACCGCCGAGGGCCGCTTCTTCGAGGTCCACGAGCCGCTGGGCGAGCTCGAGCGCTGGACGCTGGTGCAGCACGAGGCTCACCGTCCGCTGGAGCTCGGCTCCTCGGTCGACGCCAACGGTGTCCGCCGTCCGGGTGCGGCCATGGAGCGGATGCGGGCCAAGCTCTCGAAGTTCTACTTCGAGGACCGGGTCGACCCCGTCACCCCCGCCGAGCTGGCTGCCGCGCACCATGACGGCCACGAGGAGGAGGCACTGCACTCCATCGAGGGTCGCCCGCAGTGGGTCGGCCAGCTGCACGGTGGCGCGGACGAGCGCGACGACGTCGACGCCTACGCCCCGCACGAAGAGGAGAGCACGGAGACCAGCACCCGCTGATCACCACCGCGACAGGAAGGCCCCCGACCAGCTGGTCGGGGGCCTTCCTCGTCCCCGGGCCGCGCAACACCCCCGGGTATGCCGGGCCCCTCCCCCGCGGCATGAGGAGGCGATCCCCCGGGCATGCCGCCGGCCGGGCTCGCGCCAGATGCGGGGGCCGACCCCGCTACGCCGATTGGCCGAGTGTCGGGAGGCCGTCCCGAACTAGCGTCGCGTGCACGGCGCTGCTCAGCGCATGACGCACCTCCTGAAGGCGAGGCGGCCATGACGACGTTGCTGGTCTTCCACGAAGTTGACGATGTCGAGCACTGGCTCCGGTCCACGAAGCGGGAAGAGGTGCTCGGGCCGCTCGGCATGACGGCGCGCACGTTCGTCGACCCGGCGAAGACGAACCGGGTCGGGCTCATCGTGGAGCTCACGGACGTGGACACGTTCCAGAAGTTCATGCAGACGGATGCGGCGGCCGAGGCCATGAAGTTCGACGGGGTCCGCCCCGACACCGTGGTCATGCTCGTCGAGCCCTAGGCCGGAACCGCGGTGCCGTCTGCCTACCACCTCGGAGTCGGCTCCCGGCGGCCCGTGAGGCCTGGCGTCGGGGGTGCTGGACGGCGACTCGCGTAACCGGCCCCACGGCACGCCGGCCCGCGGGTGAGAGGCTGCGGGGCATGGGAGTCCGGATGACGCGCCAGGAGTTCGAGGAAGCCGTCGGGGACGCGCTCGACGAGGTCCCCGCCGAGCTGCTGGACCTGATGGACAACGTCGTCTTCCTCGTCGAGGACGAGCCGCCGCAGCACGACCCGGACCTGCTCGGCGTCTACGACGGCACCCCGCTGACCGAGCGCGGCGACGCATGGGCCATGGGGTCGCTCCCGGACCGGATCACGCTGTTCCAGGGCCCGCTGCAGCGCATGTGCGCGGACCGCGAGGAGCTGCTCGAGGAGATCGCCGTGACCGTCGTGCACGAGATCGCGCACCATTTCGGCATCGACGACCAGCGGCTCCACGAGCTCGGTTGGGACTGACGAGCCGCGACACCGCGGCCGGTCAGCTGCCCAGCCCACCGATCCGGCACGCGACGCTCCCGCTGCGAGGGCACGCCCACACGGGTATGCCCTCTCGCTGCCGAGGCGCGAGCGGATGGGTGTCGGGGTGCTCCGGGCACTGCGGCCACGTGGCGGGGCGGCCCAGACCCCAGAGCTGCTCCACGACCCACTCCTGGACCGCGTCAGCGGCCTCGACGACGCGCTCTGCTGCCGACGCACCTGCCATGACCCCGACCCCCCAGGTCGCGTCCGGTGCGCGCATCAGCGCGGAGAGCCGGCCCGGGACGTCCGACCAGGACTCGTCCACGATCTCGGGCGCCAGCCCCACCGTCGACCGCGCATCACGCAGCACCGGCGCCAGCGCCGCGGCCAGCCGCTCATCCATGCCCTACCCCCCGGTTCGCACCGCTGTCCGTGCCGCCAGCGTACGTCGCACCGCTGTCCGTGCCGCCACGTTGGCAGGCACACGGCATACCGGGTCGGAACACGGCAGCGGGGCCGCGCCCCGGAGGGTGCGGCCCCGCTGGACGAGCAGGCCGCTGGCCGGTCAGACCAGGGCGCTCTGGGCCTTCCACTGGCTGAAGGAGTACATCCAGATGCCGTAGCCCTCGGTCGGCTGGAACGGCCGGTTGGACCCGGTGAACTTCACGACGTCGCCGACCTTGGAGTGCTCGAACATCCACTGCGCGTCGGCCGGCGCCATGTTGGTGCAGCCGTGGGACACGTTGGCGTTGCCCTGTGCGCCCACCGACCACGGGGCGGAGTGGATGAACTCACCGGTCCAGGTCAGGCGCATCGCCCACTTGGTGTCGATCTTGTAGTAGCCCGGCTTGCCCTTGGGGATGCCGATCGTCGCCGAGTCCATGGTGACGTCCCCGTCGCGGGAGATGATGATCTTGGTGCCGTAGCGGGTCTCGGTCTTGGGCCCCGGCCGTCCGGTGCTGACCTTGAACGTGCGCAGCACCGCACCGTTCTGGCGGACCGTCATGGTGTGGGCGTTCATGTCGACCGTGGAGACCATCGAGGACCCGACGGTGAAGCTGGTGCTGTGGTCCGCAGCCACCCACTTGCCCTCACCGGTCTGCACGCCGTGCAGCGGCGCGGTGACCGTCACGTGGGTGCCGGGGAGCCAGTAGCTCTGCGGTCGCCACATCAGCTGGCGGTTGTCCAGCCACCCCCAGGCGCCTGCCTGCTTCGGGCTGACCGAGATCTGCATCAGCTTCTCGACCTGCGCCCGCTCGGCCTTGGTCGCGACCGGGGAGTCGAACTGCACGCTCACCGGCATGCCCACCCCGACCGTGCCGCCGCCGGGGATCAGCCCGTAGGTCGCGGTCACCGCCGGCTTCAGGGTCGTGAACGAGGAGGTCGCCGTGGAGGGCGTGCCGTCCGCACCGGTCGCCTGCGCGGTCAGCGTGTATGCCGTGCCGGGAGTGAGCCGGCCGCTCGCCTTCCAGGTGCCGTCGGCACCGACCGTGCCCGCCACCGTCTCGCCGTCGGCGGCCTTGAGGGTGACGCTGCCCAGGGTGCCGGACTCGGCCCGGACGGTCACCGGTGCGGTCGGCAGGACGCCGGTGGCGGCGTCGGAGGGGCTGACGGACAGCTGCGCCGGGGTGGCCTGGTGGGTGGTGCTGGACGCACCGCCACCCGCGGTGGCCAGGGCATGCGTCCCCGCCCCCCCGGCCGATGTGCCGGCACCGCCTGCGGGGCCGCAGGCCGACACCAGTGCCGCGCCGGACAGCAGGGCTGCAGCGAGGGCAGCACGACGCCGCATTGTCGAGATCACCACGTTGACCGACTCCCACCCGAAGGACGGACTTCACCCGGGGCCCTTGAGGGCACCCATCCATGAGGACGCACGGGACGCGCGGGTGGTTGACGACGGAGCCGCCGACCGTGGTCACGGTCGGGCAACGATACCGGCGCGGTCCCCCCGCGAACGTCCTGGAACCGTGCGAGAGCCGTGGCCCCCCGGATGGGAGACCACGGCTCTCGACGGAAGTGGCGCCAGCCTACCCGGTCCGCAGGTGCGGACCGGCCAGGCCGGGCCGGAAGAGTCAGACCGCGTGCTCCCCGCGGAAGTACTCGAAGACCCAGCCCACGGTGGCGAACGCACCGAAGACGGCGCCGATCACCACGAGCCACCACCCCACGGCCAGGCCCAGGAAGACCAGCGCGGCCGAGGCGGCCAGCGGCAGCGGCCACCAGCTGTGCGGGCTGAAGAAGCCGTAGTCACCCTCGGCGGCCTCGATCGGCGCGAAGGGGTCGTCCTCGGGGCGGTCGTCCAGCTTGCGGCCGGTCCACCAGAGGTAGAAACCGACCAGGGCGGACAGGCCGGCGGTCAGCATCAGGGCCACCGGGCCGACCGGCTCCTTCCAGTGGGTGAAGAAGCCGTAGATCAGCCCGAGCGGCGCGAAGATGAACGTGCCGGCGCCGAAGAGCCACGTCTCGACCTTCATCAGTGCTTGTCCTCCGTGTGGTGCAGGTCGGGCTCACCCAGCAGGGAGTCCAGGATGTTCTTGTCGGGCTGCGCCGCGTCGTAGGCCGCGACCTCGGGGTGGTGCAGGTCGAAGGCCGGACGCTCCGAACGGATCCGCGGGATCGTCTCGAAGTTGTGCCGCGGCGGCGGGCAGGAGGTCGCCCACTCCAGCGAGGCGCCGTAGCCCCACGGGTCGTCGGTCTCCACCAGCGGCGCGGTGCGCCAGGTCTTCCAGACGTTGTAGAGGAAC
>DASSPC010000241.1:0-6180 GCA_035699865.1 Oryzihumus sp.
CGGGCGGCCGGTGTGGCCCGAAACACAGTGCTGCCACGACGTTTCCGCAGGCCAGCCCCCGTCAGGCGTCCTGTCGCCCGGTGGGGCAGACTGCGCCCATGGACTCCGGCCCCACCACCAGGCCGTCACCGGCTCTCGTCACTGTCGGGGCGGGGGACGTGCTCGCCGACCGCTACCGGCTCGAGCACCTGCTCGGTCGTGGGGGCATGGCCGAGGTGTTCGCCGGGCGGGACGAGGTGCTGCAGCGACCGGTCGCCGTCAAGGTCTTCCCGTGGGTGGACGACGATCGTCGCAGCCAGGAGCCCGCGGAGATCCGCATGCTGGCCGCCCTGAGCCACCCGGCCCTGGTGACCGTGCACGACGCCGGGCCGCCGGCGGAGGACGGGTCTCCGACCTTCCTCGTCATGGAGCTGGTGCCGGGGCCGACCCTGTCGGGCCAGCTGCGCGAGCAGGGACCGCTGAGCGAGCTGCAGGCGGCAGCCGTGGCGTGCCAGGTCGCCAGCGCCCTGGCCTACGTGCACGCCCAGGACCTCGTGCACCGGGACGTCAAGCCGGGCAACATCCTGCTCCGGGAGGCCGTGACGGGTCCTGACCGCGAGGTGGTGGCCAAGCTCGCCGACTTCGGTATCGCGCGCCTGGTCAGCGCGACCAGGCGCACCCTGACCGGCACCGCGCTGGGCACGGCGCCGTACCTGAGCCCGGAACAGGTCCGGGGCGAGCCGATCGGCCCGGCCACGGACGTCTACGCCCTGGGTCTGGTGGTGCTGGAGAGCCTGACCGGGATGGTCGCCTACCCCGGCAACGCGGTCGAGTC
This sequence comes from Oryzihumus sp., assembly GCA_035699865.1. Taxonomy (GTDB): domain Bacteria; phylum Actinomycetota; class Actinomycetes; order Actinomycetales; family Dermatophilaceae; genus Oryzihumus. The sequence goes on from DASSPC010000241.1 coordinate 815, forward strand.
GGCGGTCGCCCGGCTCCACCGGTCCCCGGACGTCCCTCAGGGCCTCGACCCGGTCCTGCACGGGCTGCTGCTGCGCATGACCGACATCGACCCGTCGCGGCGACCGAGCGCGTGGGAGGTCACCGAGACGCTGTCGACCCTGCTGGACGGCGACGTCACCGCCGCCCAGCCGGTCCCTTCCTCGCGACGGGCAGCTCGCCGGGCCGCGAGTCGCGGAGGGTGGGCCCGGGATGGCTTCGCCGCGTCCTGGCGTCGCCTGCAGGCGGTGCCGCCGGCCGGCCGCAGGGCAGTCCTCGCCATGGCCGTCGTGGGGGCGCTGCTGGCCGCCGGCTTCCTGCTCCTCGGCTCGGAGGGCTCCGGTGCCGCGCCAGCCGCGAGGCCACCGGCGTACCCGTCGGTGCCCGGCCGCCTCGGCGCCGACCTCCACGACCTGCAGCAGGCGGTCCGCGGATGACCCCGGCTCGCCTGGTGGTCCCCGTCGCCCTGCTGTGCCTCACCCTCGGCGCCTGTGCCACCACGAGCAGGGCCGACCACCATGCGCTGGCGCTCGCGGCGCTGCAGCGGGACGTGCTGTCGGTGTCCCGCGCCGGGGCGAGCAGGGACCTGCCAGCGGCCACCACGGCGTTGACGGCCCTGCGGGACCACCTCGACGCCGCACGCCGATCGGGTCAGGTGAGCCCGGCGGAGGCTGCCCGCATCCAGGCCGCGGCCGACCGCGTCTCCGCCGACCTCGCTGCCCTGGTGGCTCCGCCGGTCCGCCCCGTCGTGACGCCCTCGCCCTCGCCCTCGCCGTCGCCGTCGCCGCAGCCGCAGCCCAGTGCCACCCCGGCGCCGAGGCCCGCCGTCGCAACCAGCCCGAAGCGACGCCACGCGGATCACCACGGCAAGGGCGGTCACGGCGGCGGCCACCACGGCCACTAGCCGCTCCGGCGCAGGTCCCGCACGCCAGGGGGCTCGACACCAACGACACACCCGGTCAGACACCGCCAGCCGCGTCATCGCCGTCGTCCGGCGGCCGTGTCCGCGGGACGAAACGACTGGCCGCGCGGGTGAGCACCCGGCATACGCTGCAGGCATGGCTTCGATCGACCCCGAGGTGACCGCCCACGTCGCCGAGCTCGGCGACCGTGCGCGGGTGGCTTGCCGCCGGCTGGCGCTGCTCTCGCGCGCCGACAAGGACGCCGCGCTGCTGGCGATGGCCGACGCGCTGGACGCGGCGGCCCCGCAGGTCGTCGTGGCCAACGCCGAGGACCTCGAGCGCGGCAGGACGACCGGCCTGGCCGAGGGGCTGCTCGACCGGCTGCGCCTGGACGAGGCGCGGGTGGGCGCGGTCGCCGCGGCGCTGCGTGACATCGCCGCCCTGCCCGACCCGGTGGGGGAGGTCGTGCGGGGCTCGACCCTGCCCAACGGCCTGCAGATCCGCCAGGTGCGGGTGCCGATGGGCGTGGTCGGCATGATCTACGAGGCGCGGCCCAACGTCACCGTCGACGCCGCCGGGCTCGGGCTCAAGAGCGGCAACGCGGTCATCCTGCGCGGTGGCTCCGCGGCCTCCTCGACCAACCGCGCGCTGGTCGCCGTGCTGCGCGAAACCCTAGAGGCCCAAGGCATTCCGGCCGACGCGGTGCAGCTGCTCGAGGGCGGGCGCGACGCCGTGCGGGCGCTGATGACCGCGCGCGGACGGGTCGACGTGCTCATCCCGCGCGGCGGCGCCGACCTCATCCAGACCGTCGTGCGCGAGTCCACCGTGCCGGTCATCGAGACCGGCGTGGGCAACTGCCACGTCTACGTCGACGCCGCGGCCGACCTCGACAAGGCCCTGGCGATCACGCTCAACTCCAAGGTGCACCGGCCCAGCGTCTGCAACGCCGCCGAGTCCCTGCTGGTGCACCGCGACGTCGCGGCCGACTTCCTGCCCAAGGCGCTGGCCGCCCTCGGCGGCGCCGGCGTGCGGATCCACGGCGACGAGCAGGTGCGGCCGTTCGCGGACGCCGCGGGCACGGCATACGAGCCGGCGACCGAGGAGGACTGGGGCCGGGAGTACCTCTCCCTCGACCTCAGCGCCCGCGTCGTGGACAGCCTCGACGACGCGCTGGAGCACGTGCGCCGCTACGGCACCGGGCACACCGAGGCGATCGTCACCGAGGACCGCGCCGCGGCCCGGCGCTGGGTGGCCGAGGTCGACGCGGCGGCGGTGATGGTCAACGCCTCCACGCGGTTCACCGACGGGGGCGAGTTCGGCTTCGGCGCCGAGATCGGCATCTCCACCCAGAAGCTGCACGCCCGCGGCCCGATGGCCCTGCCGGAGCTCACGACGACCAAGTGGGTCGTCGAGGGGGACGGCCAAGTTCGTCCCTGAGCCGGCGACTGGCAGGATTGCCGCTCGTGGAAGGCACCGAGGTTCGCAAGCTGGCCGCGCTCGAGGACACCCACTGGTGGTATCGCGAGCGGCGGCACCTGCTCGCGGCTGCCCTCACGGGGGTCCAGCCGGGGCGCGCCCTGGACGTGGGCGCCGCCGGTGGCGGCAACACCCGGGTGCTGCGCGAGCTCGGCTGGGACGCGGCGGCGCTGGAGTACGGCCCCGAGGGGGCGCAGGTCGCCGCCGAGCGGGGCATCCCGGTGATGCGCGCCGACGCCACGCTGCTGCCGGTGCGGCCCGGGGCGATGGACCTGGTCGTGGCCTTCGACGTGCTCGAGCACCTGGTCGACGACGACGCCTGCGCCCGGGAGATCCACCGGGTGCTGCGCCCGGGTGGGACGTTCCTCGTGGCCGTGCCGTGCGACCCGCGGCTGTGGTCCTCGCACGACGAGGCGGTCGGGCACGTGCGGCGCTACACCCGCCCCACCTTGCAGGACCTGTTGCAGCGCAACGGCTTCCGGGTCGAGTCGATGACCTCCTGGAACGTCCTGCTGCGCCCGGTCGTGGCGCTGCGGCGCAAGGCCTCCAACGGCAGCGACCTCGACGACCTGCACCCGCTGGTCAACGCCGGCCTGCGCACGGTCATCACCGCCGAGCGCTACCTGCCGGTGAAGAAGCTGCCCGGCGTCAGCTTGCTCGTGACTGCTCGGCGGCCGTAGCCACGCGGGGCACCGAGGTGTCCGCACCGCTGTCCCCGGCGGCCGAGTCGTAGGCGACGAAGTACGACGGGCGGCCCTGCATCATGGTGTACATCCGCCCGACGTACTCCCCGAGGATGCCGACGCACAGCAGCTGGATCGCGCCGACCGAGGCCACGGCCACGACGGTCGAGGTCCAGCCGGCGACGGTCTCGTTGCGCAGCTGGGCGACGAGGGCGTAGATCAGCAGCAGGATCGCGGCGATGCCACCGCCGATGCCGCACCACGTGGCCAGGCGCAGGGGAGCGGTGGAGAAGCCGGTGATGCTGTCCACCGAGAGCTTGATCATCCGCGCCAGGGGGTACTTCGAGCGCCCGGCCGCCCGCACCTCGCGGCGGTAGCCGACCGAGGCCGAGGGGAAGCCGAGCGCCGGCACCACGAACCGCAGCACCCGGTGGTGCTCGGGCAGGGCGTTGACGGCCTGGACGGTGGCGCGGGACATGAGCCGGTAGTCGCCGGCGTCGACCTGTGCCGAGGTCTGGCCGAGGCTGCGCAGCAGGCGGTAGAACGCTCGGGCGCTGCCGCGCTTGAACGCCGAGTCGGAGGAGCGGTCCGAGCGCACGCCGTAGACCACGTCGACCCCGTCGCGCCGGGCGACCTCGAGCATCTGCGCGAGCACCTCGGGGGGGTCCTGCAGGTCGGCGTCGAGGGTCGCGACGTAGTCGCCGACCGCGTGGGCGAGGCCGGCCGAGATGGCGGCCTGGTGCCCGGCGTTGGCCCGCAGCCGCAGCACGCGCAGCTGCGGCCACTCCTTGCGGTAGCGCTGCAGCAGCACCGGCGTGGCGTCCTTGCTGCCGTCGTCGACCGCCACGACCTCGTAGGACGCGCCGGTCCCGTCGAGGGCGGGGCGCAGCCGCTCGACGAGCAGCGGCAGGACCTCCGCCTCGTCGTACATCGGGACGACCACGGACAGCTCGACGGACATGTGGGAAGCGTAACCGCCGCCTGTTCGCGCTGGCCCCGGCCGCGCCGACGCGACGATCGTCGCGGGGGTTGGCGCAGGCAAACCGCCCGAAACGGCCGCGACGATCGTCGCGTGGCCGCCGCAGGTGCCCGCGTCCCACCTGCACGGACGCCCCGCTAGGCTGTGCCCATGTCGTTCTCGCCCCTGCTGACCCACCTGGCCGCCGCTGAGGAGCACACCCGCGAGCTGCCGATCCCGACCTGGGCCTACGGCGCCCTGGCCGCCTTCGGTTTCGCCGCCCTCCTCGGGGTGCTGTGGAGCTTCCGCAACACCGCGGCCAAGACGGGCCAGCACACCCACGGGGACCACCACTGACCACCCGCCTGGGTGTGATGGGTGGAACCTTCGACCCCATCCATCACGGTCACCTGGTCGCCGCGAGCGAGGTCCAGGCCCTGTTCGACCTTGATGAGGTCGTCTTCGTCCCCACCGGCAAGCCCTGGCAGAAGGACGCAGGCCAGGTCTCCCCGGCCGAGCACCGCTACCTCATGACGGTGATCGCCACGGCGTCCAACCCCCGCTTCACCGTCAGCCGGGTCGACATCGACCGGCCCGGCCCGACCTACACGATCGACACCCTCCGCGACCTCGCCGCGCAGCGGCCCGACGCGGAGCTGTTCTTCATCACCGGCGCCGACGCCCTCGCGCAGATCCTGTCGTGGAAGGCCGCCGACGAGCTGTTCGAGCTCGCCCACTTCATCGGGGTCACCCGTCCCGGCCATGAGCTGACCGACAACGGGCTGCCCCGCGACCGGGTCACCCTCCAGGAGGTCCCGGCCATGGCGATCAGCTCCACCGACTGCCGCGCCCGCGTCGAACGGGGCGAGCCGGTCTGGTACCTCGTGCCCGACGGCATCACGCAGTACATCCACAAGCACCACCTGTACGCCCAACCGTAGGAGGACCCGCGTGGCCGCCACGCAGCACGCCATCGACCTGGCCAAGGCCGCCGCCACCGCCGCCGAGGACAAGCTCGCCAGCAAGGTGCTGGCGATCGACGTCAGCGACCAGCTCGCCCTGACCGACGTCTTCGTCATCGCCTCGGCCGCCAACGAGCGGCAGGTCAACGCCATCGTCGACAGCGTCGAGGAGAAGCTGCACACGCTCAAGGCCAAGCCGGTCCGGCGCGAGGGGGAGCGCGACGGCAGGTGGGTGCTCATCGACTTCGGTGACATCGTCGTGCACGTCCAGCACGAGGACGAGCGCGAGTTCTACGCCCTCGAGCGCCTCTGGAAGGACTGCCCGGCGATCGACCTCGGCGCCTGAGCCGTGTCCCGTCGCCGCCTCA
>DASSPC010000242.1:0-10890 GCA_035699865.1 Oryzihumus sp.
ATGATGTGCCTGCCCGCGGACTGGCCGATGACCGCCGAGGCGTTCCGGGACGAGAACGCCTACTGGCCGATCCGGCTGCTGAAGGTGGTCGCACGCCTGCCGCACGAGTACGAGACCTGGGTCGCGGAGTGGCACTCGGTCCCCAACGGCGACCCGGCGCAGCCCTACGCGTCCGACACCCCGTTCGTCGGCGCGCTGGTTGCACCGATGATCCGGACCGGACCCGAAGCCCTCACGATCACGACCGCGGCCGGCCATCAGGTCTCGCTGCTCGCGCTCGTGCCGCTGCACCCCGCCGAGATGCAGCTGAAGCTGACGGCGGGCACCGACGCGCTGCTCGATGCCTTCGACGCGGTCACGGTGAGCGAGCTGTTCGACCCTTCCCGACCGAGCAGCGTGTGAGCCCTCGACGAGGCGGCTCCGGATCCTCCGTCGCGGACGATGCGGACGTATCCGCGGCTGGCTAGGTTCGCTGGAGCCGTAACCCTTGCCCCGTGGGAGCACCTGAGGAGGAGCGGATGCGTTCAGCACGAACAGGACGCGGCGTTCCCGCCGCCCTGGTCACCGCGCTCCTGCTGGTCGTCCTGACCGCGTGCAGTGCCGGCTCCACCAGCCAGTCCGCCTCCCCCTCGGCATCGACCAGCACCGCGGGCGCGGCGTCCCCGACTCCGGCGACGGCCGCCGCATGCGCTGACGCCGCCGCCCTGAGGTCCTCCCTGCAGGCCCTGACCAAGGTGCAGCCCCTTCAGGACGGGCTCACGGCCGTCCGCGCCGCGATCGACAACGTCAAGGCCAGCCTGGCCAAGGCCGAGAAGTCGGCCTCCGCCGCGCTGCAGCCCGCGGTCGCCCAGGTCAGGACGGCGCTCGCCCAGCTGGAGGCGGCGACCAAGGGCCTGACCGTGGACAACCTTCCGGCGGCGGGCCCGCGGATCTCCGGTGCGCTCTCACAGGTGGCGTCCGCGACCTCGGCGCTGGTCGCCACGATCGCCCGGAGCTGCCCGGGCACCTAGTCCGGCGACGGGCGCCGACGGCCAGCGCCCCACGCGGACGGCCGCTCCCCCCTGAGCGGCCGTCCGCCCAGACCTCCTTGAGGAAGTTGAGCACCCGCTCAGGGGATGCTCCGGACGATCCCCGTCCGCAAGTGTCGTCGAGTCCGGCTCCTGGCTACCGTGGGGCCACAGGGGACGGTGGCGCCGGTTCGCGTGACGAGGGAAGCCATGGTGATGCCCGTCGAGTGGGAGCTGCTCCGGTCGGGTCCGGAGGATGCCGAGCACGGGGTGCTGATGCTCCCCGCCGGCGCCAGCCCGGCGAGGTCGTACGACGACGTCATGGCGCAGCCGACCCTCGCCGGAACCCGGCTGGTCGCCGCAACCCTGCCGGGACACGCCGGCACGCCACCTCCCGGGGACTTCTCCATCGAGAGCTGCGCGCGATCCGCTGCGCTCCTCGCGGCGGACCACAACTGCGACGTGGTCGTGGGCTACAGCATGGGGGCGACCGTGGCCTTCGAGATGGCGGCTTCCGGGCGCTTCCGGGGGCCGGTGGTGCTGCTCGGCGTCAGCCTGTCACCCCGGGACGAGCCCGCCTTCTTCCGGGCCATCGTCCGGCTCGGTGCGGTGCTCGGCGCACTGCCGTCCGCGGCGTTGATGAGGGCCACGGTCGTGGCTGTGAGGGGAGCGCGCGTCTCGGAGGAGCGCCGAGCACGGATGCGGGCGGACCTGCGCCGGAACGACCCGCGGGTGCTTCGGCACACGCTTCGCGCCTACCTGGAGTACCTCGGCCGCTACGGGTCGCCCGCCGAGCGGCTCTGCGGATCCGGGGTGCCGGCCTGGGTGGTGCACGCCGAGAAGGGCGACGGCGGTCTCACCGACGACGAGCGCCGCATGCTCGTGGCGTGTCCGCACACAAGCGTGGTCACGGTTCCGGGCAGCTGCTTCTTCCTCCCCGACGAGGAGCCCCAACGCGTGGCCGGGATCATCGCCGAGGCGGTCAGCCGGGTGTGAGCGGGCCAGGGGCGCACGCCTGCTACCTCGCCCTCACCGGGGCAGAACCACGGCGAGCGACGTCGTCGAGCTCCAGCTCGAGCATTCGGGCCAGGTCGTCGATCTCCCGGTCGACCTCGGAGCGCATGGCCCGGGTGAAGTCGACGTCCTCGTGGACCGCGTTGACCCGCAACACCCCCGCCCGCAGGTCGGCGGCGGCGTCGAGCTTACCGACCAGACGGTCGCCATAGAGGATCGGCAGGGCGTAGTAGCCCCACCGGCGCTGGGCCACCGGTTTGTACATCTCCAGCTGGTAGTCGAACTCGAAGAGCTCGGCCAGCCGCTTGCGGTCGACGACGAGGCGGTCCAGCGGCGACAGCAGCGCGGCCCGGCCCTCGAACGGCTGCCCGAGCTGGGCCGGGTCCACCCGCCACGTGCCGCGCACCCCCTCGACCACGGCCGGCTCGCCGGCATCCCCGGCGTCCAGGGGCTCGGCCGGGCACATCGGCCCCTTGCTCCGGGCGATCCCCAGCGACGCCAGGCGCCGCTCGTCCCGCCTGCGGCGAGCCTCCTCCGCGGGCACCGCGGGGTCGTCGGGGTATACGCGGTCGGCCAGGTCCCACAGGCGTCCGAGGCCCTCGCGCGTGGCGACCGCCACCTCGCCCCGGCTCTCCATGAAGTCCAGCAACCGCACCACGTTGCGGTTGTTGGTCCAGCCGGTCGAGCGCCATGGGACCAGGCAGGTGTCGGGCAGCTCCCGTGCCGGCATCGGGCCCTCGGAACGCAGCAGCTCCAGGATGTCGCGACGGCACGCGTCGTTGGCCTCCACCCAGGCGCGGATGTCGACCTGCCACTCCTTGAGCGGTCCGCGCCCCGGCCAGTCCTGCATGTCGGCGCGGAACAGGGCGATGTCCTCGGCCGGACGCAGGACCCCCCGGAACTCCACGAGCGACCCGGCCTCGAGCACGGCGTCGAGGTCGGCCGGAGCGTAGGAGGAGCCGAGCCGGCTCCAGCAGACCAGGTCGGCGCTCGGCGCCACCGCTGCGGTCAGGTCGATCTGCACGAGGCCGAGGTGGCGCACCAGCGCGAGCAGGTCGGTCGGCCGCGCTGCGTCGAGGAGCTGGGCGCGCACCGCGATCCGGCGTGCGTCCCGGCGGGAGAGCTGGTGCACCACTCCTCAGACCGTAGACGAGGGGACCGACTGATGGTGGCGGTTCGCCGGCCTCAGCGGGACCTGGCGGAGGTCAGGACAGGACGAGCCAGGTCCGGCCGTCGATGAGCTCGCGTGCCGCGTCGAGGTGACCGGCGTGGACGGCGGTCTCGGTGAGCACGTGGAGGACGACCTCGCGGGCGTTGTCGAGTCGCCAGTCGCCGAAGAAGTCGGGCCACCACGCCGGCGGCGTGTCCAGCGAGGTCGAGGCCAGGAGGGCGTCGGCGAGCTCGGCCTGGTCGCGGTAGAGCGCGAACACCGACTCGGCGGTGGTCTCGGGGCCCACCGCCCACGCGTCCCGCGCGTCGCCGGTGACCTCGGCAATGGCGTCAGGGTCACCGGCGAGCACGGCCTGGAACCAGAACCGCTCGTCGTCCAGCGCCAGGTGGCGCAGCATCCCCAGGCAGCTCCACCCCGACGGCAGTACCGGTCGGCGCAGCGCCTCGTCGTCGAGGCCCTCGAGGATGCCCAGGACGTGCCGTCGCTGCGCGTTCAGGTGGGCCAGGAGCAGCTGGTGCTCGGAGCTGGTGTCGGTGGTGCTCACGGCGTCCTCCGGAGTCGGGTCAGGTCAGCGGTGTGCGCGGCGTCAGGATCCCGTGCCCTGGGCGACTTCCCAGTTGTGCCCGTCCGGGTCGGTGAAGGTGGCCGTGCGCATCCCCCACGGCTGGTCCTGCGGCCCGGTCAACAGCTTCACGCCTCGCCGCTCCAGGCCGGCGCAGACGGCGTCGACATCCTGCACCCACACGCTGAGCTGGAAGCGCGACCCCGCGTCGGCGGCCGCGACCGGCGCCGGGGCGACCAGACCCGAGGCGGCGGAACGGTGCAGCAGGTTGACCAGCAGGTTGTCGAACTTCAGCGCAGCCGAGACCTCGTCCTCATAGACCACGGGCACCTCGAAGACCTCGCGGTAGAAGGCCTTCGCCGCCCCCACGTCCTCGACGAACAGGCTCATGGCACTGACCGTCCTCAGTGACTCGCTCATGACCATCCCCTTCCCCACCCGGGCGCGCCGCTGCCGAGGCATGTGCACGGCTGTGCCCACCGTAGACGTCCTGCCCTGCTGGTGGGCGCCGACGCACGGCCGCGTGCAGCGCCGTCGCCAAGTCCTGAGGCCGTGGCCAGCCACGACGGCAGGGCAGGCGGGCCCACGCACCGGTGGACCGGCATACCGGAGCTGCCGCATGGCAGCCGATGGCGCGCCCAGGGCGGGGGACGGAACTAGCCGCGCGCGGGCAGCTCCTGGAGCACCCAGAGGTTGCCGTCCGGGTCGCTGAAGCGGACGAACCGGCCCCAGGGCTGCACGTCGACCTCGCTGGCGTCGACGCCGCGCTCGAGCAGCTCGCGGCGGGTCGCCTCGGCGTCGTCGATGACGATCATGACCCCGCGCAGGCTGCCCGGCTCCATCTCGACGATGCCCGTGCCGATGACGATGGAGCAGGCCGACCCCGGCGGGGTGAGCTGCACGAACCGCACGGTCTCGTCGACCTGGTGGTCGTGGTCGGCGTGGAAGCCGACCTGCTCGACGTAGAACGTCTTGGCCCGGTCGACGTCGGTGACGGGCACGGGCACCACTTCGATCTTCCAGCTCATGACCACACGCTACGGGCGGCCACCGACAGGCCCGGGCCGCGCGCAGCGACCCGGCGCGGCAGACTGCCTGCGTGGACACCGACAGCAGGGTCGCCCTCGTCACCGGCGGCAGCCGCGGCATCGGCGCGAGGACCGCCCAGACCCTGGCGCGGCACGGGTGGGACGTCGCGATCTCCTACCGCGAGCGCGAGGCCGACGCCGAAGCCGTCGTCGGCGCCTGCCGCGAGGCGGGACGACGGGCCATCGCGGTCCGGGCCGACGTCGCCGTGGAGGCCGACCTGGTCGCACTGTTCGGCGCGGTCGACGACCAGCTCGGCCGGCTCGATGTGCTGGTCAACAACGCCGGCATCGTCCCGCCGCTGGGCCGCGTCGAGGACTACACCGCCGCCCGCCTCGAGCAGGTGCTCGCCGTCAACGTCGCCGGCCCCTTCCTCGCCGCGCGGGAGGCGGTGCGCCGGATGTCCACCGCACACGGCGGTCGAGGCGGGGTCATCGTCAACATCTCCTCCCGCGCGGCGGCCCTCGGCGCCCCCGGGGAGTACGTCGACTACGCCGCCAGCAAGGCCGCCATCGACGCGATGACAGTCGGCCTGGCCAGGGAGGTCGCCGGTGAGGGCATCCGCGTCGTCGGGGTCAGCCCGGGCCTGATCGACACCGAGATCCACGCCCCCGGGCGGCTCGACCGCCTCGGCCACACCCCTCCCCTGGGCCGTCCGGGGACGCCGGCCGAGGTCGCCGACGCGATCGCGTGGCTGGTCTCGGCCGAGGCGTCCTACGTCACCGGCAGCACCCTGGACATCAGCGGCGGCCGCTAGCCCCACATCGACCGTGTCGCGCTGCACCGGCGTGCTCGCGGGGCCGGCTACATCCGCTCGGTGAACCCTCCCCGCCAGTCCGGCGCGTCGAACGGTTGCGGGTAGTAGCGCGTTTCGCGGGCGATGCGACCGTCGGCGTCGAGCTCGAAGATGGCCACCACCTGCCAGTGATCCTCGCCGTACCGCCCGTCGGCCTCGGCCACCCACACCCGGCCGCAGCCGACGACACGGCGCAGGGTGAACGCGGGGCCACCACCGGGGAAGGACTCCTGCATCCGACGCATGTCCTCGCGTCCACGGACGCGTTCGCCGGACTGCGGCATCTCCATGACGAAGTCGGGGCGCCGCAGCTCGTACTCCCGTTCCGGCGACAGCCCGCCACCCTCGGCAAGCCCGAGCATCCGTTCCACCCCCTCGCGCATGGCGGCCGCGTCGTCCTCGGCCACGGCCCGCCGGAACAGGTCACGCACATCCGTCTCGCCCATCGCCGCTGCTCCTCCCGTCGCGCCGACCCCTCGACCGTGACACGGGGGCCAGCCGGCCGCCTCCACCGGAAGGAGCACTCACACCGGGCCCTCACCGGGCGTTCCATGGGCATGACCACCACCCTGGAGTTCCTCCCCGTCCCCGCCCCGGTGCTCGAGCACATCCGGGCCACCGGCCGCGACGCGTTCGGCAACGCGGCGACGCCGCAGACCCGCGAGGCCGGCCTGCCCCTGCGCTGCTGCCTGCGGCTCTCCCGCGACGGCGAGCGCGTGCTGCTGGTCGCGCACCGTCCCTCCGCGCTGGGCGGGCCCTACGCGGAAGTCGGGCCGGTGTTCGTCCACGCCGAAGCCTGCGGGGGCTACCGGACACCCGACACGTTCCCCGCCGAGTTCCGCGACCGACGGGCCGTCCTGCGTGCCTACGACGCCGAAGGGTTGATGCTCGACGGCGTGCTGGCCGAGCCCGGTCAGAGCGAGCGCCAGGTCCGCGAGCTCCTGGCCGACCCCCGGGTCGCGCAGGTGCAGGTCCGCAACGTCGTCGCCGGCTGCTGGAACTTCACCGTCCGCCGCGCCGCCTGAGGCTCACGGCTGACCGCCGTCGACGGTGAAGCCACTGATGCGTGTCCCCGGCGGCAGGTCCCGGACCTGCGCGTGGATCTGGCCGGTGATGTTGAGCGACACCACGACGTCGGTCACCTCGACGTTCTCGACCTCCACCGGGCCACCGAGCACCGGCGGCTGGGTGAAGCCATAGACCTGGCGTGGCCCCGGCACGAGCCCACGGGCCTCCGCCCCGAGCGCCAGGCCCAGCAGGAGGTACTGGTCCTGCCCCTCCGCCGTGTGGAGCGCCGCGAGCATCTCCTGCCTGCCGGACCAGACCCGCGCCAGCGTCCCCTCGAGCAGGTCGAGCATCCAGATCCCCTCGACGTCCTCGAGGAACACGTCCCCGAAGGGCGAGGTGAACAGGGGCGCCTTGCCGGCCAGGTCCACGAAGTCCCACGACTCCAGGGCGCGCCGGTAGGTCTCGTCATCGAACGTGCGCGTCGGTTCCACGGCCGAACCCTAGGGCAACACATCGTTCCGCGACGGCCTGCCGTGGACCGGAGCGCCCTGCCGAGGCCGGAACGGCGAAAGGGCGACCTCCAGCGGCGGAGCAGGCCTGTTTCCCGCAGCCTCCCGGGTATCGCGCGCCTCACCCGGGCTGGCGGCGCACCCGCCGGACACACCGGACACCGCGCCCCCTACGCTTCGGCGCACCACGGTGCCCCGGGCAGGTGGCCGAAAGGCCAAGCCGCACAGCCGCTTTCGCGGGCTGCACCGACGGCGCGCAACCCGGGCGTGAACAGGGCGGCCGCGCCGAGCCCGCCCCCCGGCACCGGTGACCCGGAGCCAGAACCCGTGGAGACTCCCCGTGCTCGGCCACTCCCACGCACTGTCCGGCCTCGCCGCCGGCGCCGCCACGCTGCCCTTCGCCCCCGTGCACTCCGCCGCCCAGCAGACCGCGTGGGTCGCGGCGTGGGGAGGCTTCGCGATGCTGCCCGACCTCGACCAGCGCGGCGCGACGATCAGCCGGATGTGGGGCGGGGCCACCGAGGCCCTCGCGACCGGCATCGGCGCGGTCTCGCGCGGGCACCGCAACGGCACCCACGACGCCATCCTCGCGCCGCTCGTCTTCGGCGCCGTCGCGTGGTTCGCCGGGCAGCACCCGTGGAGCTCGTTCGCGATGCTGGCATTGGCGATCGGGCTGGCGCTGCGGGCCTGCAACTTCGTCATCCCCGGCCGCGCCGAGAACACCGTGTTCGGCAACCTCGCGATGTCCGGCCTCGGCGCGTGGTGGATCACCGCCTCCGGGCACTACGGGCACGTGTCAGCGCCCTGGCTGCCGGTGTCCGTGGCCGGCGGCGTGCTGGTGCACATCGCCGGGGACTGGCTCACCGTCGGCGGCATCCCGGTGCCGTTCACCTGGTTCGGCGGTCACGCCCAGCGCGTCGCCGGGCGCTTCTTCAAGACCGGGTCGCCGGCGGAGCACTTCCTCGCGGCCCCGGCGTTCCTGGCCGCGACGGTCTACGCCCTGTACCGCAACACCGGCGTGTATGCCGCGACCGCGCCCCTGCGTGCAGCCATCCGCACGCTGGGGTGAGTCCCGGCCCAGCGGGGCAGACGCCGGCCCGCACCCCCTCGGGAGAGAGGGCACGGGCCGGGAGCAGAGGTCAGGGCGAGACGTGGTCTCAGGCGGACCGGCGCGTGGAGCGCAGCACCGCCAGGGAGAGCAGGAGCAGCAGGCCCTCCACCGCGAGGCTGATCAGGCCCAGCGGCTCGGACCAGTTGCCGCGGTCGTCGGTGTAGGCCGGCAGGCCCGGGCCGCGGGAGAGCACGTAGCCGACGAGCGGGCCGAGGGCGACGCCGACGGCCACGAACCACCCGGTGACCTTCTGGCGGGCCGGAGCGAAGAGGAGGGCTGCGGCGACCAGGACCGCGACCAGCTCGAGGACGTAGTAGCCGATCCCCACGTAGGTCGGGGTCTTGGACCCGGGGAAGCCTCCCTGGTCCGTGACGTGGATCCAGGCGACGCCCACCGAGAGGGCGGCGCCGGCGAGGCGGAGGGGCAGGGAGGCCGCCGCACCGGTGGCGGTGGCCTCCTGGGTGGTGGTCTGGGCATGGGGTCGGACGTCGGTCTGCGGCGTCTGGCTCGACATGAGACAAGCTCCTTCCGGGGTGGTCGGGTCAACCACCGTGCCGACGCTTTCTCGGACGAACCTCGGAAGGCCTACGGCCGCTCCCCCACGTGGGCCGGCGACCCGAACCGGGCAATGCAGTGCCACACCCGCTTGAGCGTCTGCGGGTCGTGATGCCCCGTCGCGACCGCCTCCCCCACCACCCGCCCGTCCAGGACCCCGTCCCGCGCGATGGCCACGCCGGCCTCGACGACCTCCGGGCCGCGGTAGTCCGGGTGGCGCTCCAGCTCGGCCACGGTCAGGCGCCACCCGGGGTGCCACTCCACCGGGCACGGCAGCGCCCGGGCCTGCGCCTCGACAGCAGTGCCGCGGTAGCAGGGGTCGAGCACGAGCGCCTCGACGTCGCGGTCGAGCCGGACCGGACCGTGCACTTGGGCCTCGACGTAGTCGTCGAGCAGCTCCGGCTCACCCGGCCTGGCCCGCGCCAGCAGCCCCGCTCGCCCGGCCACACCGAAGTGGGTCGGCTCGAAGACGCTGTCGGGGTGGCAGAACGTCGAGCGCGCCAGTGCCTGCGCGGTGAGCCGCACGTGCGCCGAGCCGAACCGCGGCGCCGCGCCACCGGGGCGTCGCCACAGGTTCAGCGCGCCGTAGACCGGGCGCTCCGCAGGGTGGGCGTCGTCGTAGGCACCGCCGAAGATGCGGCTCTCCCACCGCCAGCGGTCCCCGCCGGGGTGCGCCGTGAGCCCCCCGTTGCTCGTCCCGGTGACGAACTGCGAGCGGTAGCAGCCGTCCTCACCCATCGCGACCAGGATCGGCCGCCCCGACGTGGCGCGGTCCGGGTGGAAGCTCAGCGTCACGCGCAGGTCGCCGTCGACAGGTGGGCCGGAGGACAGTGCCGTGACGTGGTCCAGCGCCCGGACCTGCGCCGGGGTGTCAGCCACGGTCGGCCCGTCCGAGGATCGGGGTCTGCTCGACGACGTAGAAACCGGCGAGCACGGCATACAGGAGCAGCATGAGCGGGGCGGAGACGAGGCCGACGAGCACGACGAGAGGGTAGACGAGCGTGCCCAGCCCGAAACGGCGCACCGCGCGGCGGCCGGTGGCCGGGTCGACCGGCTCGCGCATCAGCTGGTGGCGCACCAGGTGCGCGAGGATCACGGTGAAGCTGACCGCCATGCCCTCCATGGAGATGCCGTAGAGCACCACGGCCACCCGCGCGTCCGCGCCGCCCTCGCGCAGGTAGGCCGCCAGCGTCGACGTGGTGAACGGGATCGTCGTGACGAACAGCAGCAGCACCAGGTTGACGAACAGCAGCACCCGGTCGACGCGGGCCACGAGCGCCATGAGGGCGTGGTGGTTGACCCAGATGATCCCGATGATGAAGAAGCTGACGAGGTAGGCCGCGAACGAGGGCCACTCCGAGACGAGCTGGTGCGCCAGCGACGACCCGGCCTCCGGCGAGGCGTGCAGGTCGAGCACCAGGAGCGTGATGGCGACCGCCATGACCCCGTCACTGAACGCCTCCAGCCGACCTGTGCCCATCATCCGAGCCCTCCCTCTCCGGCGACGTGTGCGGACGCGCCGGCAGCCAGTCTGCCCGGAGGCGGACCACGACCGCCTCTGAGAAGGTTCTGAGAAACCCCCGGCACCATCCGGCGGACCGTCTGCGACAAGGAGCTCTTGGTGTTCGACACCGTGTTCGGCCTGCCTGTCCACCCGCTCGTGGTGCACGCCACCGTCGTCCTGGTGCCTGCGGCCGCCGTGGCCGTCGCCCTGGCTGCGCTGTGGCCGGCGTTCCGGCGGCGGGCCGGTGTCGTGCCGCTGGCGCTGAGCCTCGTGGCGCTGGTCCTCGTGCCGCTGAGCACCCAGTCCGGCGAGGCCCTCGAGCGCCGGGTCGACCACTCCCCCACGCTCGAGCGGCACACCGAGCTCGCCGACGGACTGCTGCCGTGGGTGGCCCTGCTCGTCGTGGCCGCCGCCGCGCTGTACTGGCACCACCGCCGCAGCTCGGGCAGCGCCTCCGTGCCACGCCTGCTGGTCGTGGCCGGCATCGCCCTGGGCCTGGTCGGCGCCGCCGGCACGACCTTCCAGGTCGTCCGGATCGGGCACACCGGCGCCGAGGCGGCCTGGTCC
>DASSPC010000243.1:0-4614 GCA_035699865.1 Oryzihumus sp.
GCACCTGCACCTCGCCCCAGTCGGTCTGCTGCTCCACCGCGCCGATGTCGAACGTGCTGACCGAGCGGGCCTGCGTCGACCAGCCGGGGTCCCCCTCGACCACGAGCGCCACCGACTCCGCCAGGTCCAGGTCCGTCACCACGAAGGTCAGCCCCTGGTGCACGTAGACCGCGCCGGTGTGGACGCTGGAGTGCGCCGCGGTGCCGTCGACGGTGCCCAGCACCCGGCCGCTGCCCCGCTCCACGATCCGCACCACCGGCTCGCCGGTCCCGCGCAGGCTGACGTGGTCGGCGGCCCGGTCCGACCGCGCCCAGAACCAGCCGGTGGGCCGCCGCCGCAGCACCCCCCGGGCGACGAGCGTGTCCACCAGCGGGCGCATCCCCGTGCCGAACACCTCGACGTCGGCGTCGGTCAGGGGCAGCTCGGCCGCGGCGGCGGCCAGGTGGGGGGCCAGCACGTAGGGGTTGTCCGGGTCGAGCACCGCCGCCTCCACCGGCCGCTCGAACAGCGCCTCGGGGTGGTGCACCAGGTAGGTGTCGAGCGGGTCGTCACCGGCCACCATCACCGCCAGCGAGCAGGACCCGGACCGCCCGGCGCGTCCGGCCTGCTGCCACAGGGAGGCCCGGGTGCCCGGCCAGCCGGCGAGGAGCACCGCGTCCAGGCCGCTGACGTCGATGCCCAGCTCGAGGGCGTTCGTGGCCGCCAGCCCCAGCAGCCCCCCGCCGCGCAGCGACCGCTCCAGCTCCCGCCGCTCCTCGGGCAGGTAGCCACCGCGGTATGCCGCCACCGCACCTTCCAGGCGCGGGTCCACCTCAGCCAGGGCGCGCCGGGCGCTCGCGGACACGGTCTCGACCCCGACCCGCGAACGGGCGAACGCCACCGTCTGCACGCCGGCGCTGACCAGGTCGGCCAGCAGGTCGGCGGTCTCCGCGACGGCGCTGCGCCGGTGCGGCGCCTCGTGCTCCCCGCCGCCGGGCACCAGCCCCGGCTCCCACAGCCCGAAGGTCATCGACTCCCGCGGTGAGCCGTCCTGCACGACCGGGCGGACCGGCATACCGATGAGGCGCGAGGCCTGGCCGGCCGGGTCGGCGACGGTCGCGGAGGCGAGGACGAACGTCGGTGACGCCCCGTAGCGGGCGCACACCCGCCGCAGGCGGCGCAGCAGGGCGGCCAGGTGCGAGCCGAACACGCCGCGGTAGACGTGGCACTCGTCGATGACGACGTAGCGCAGGGCCCGCAGGAACGGCGCCCACCGCTGGTGGCCGGGCAGCAGCGAGTGGTGCACCAGGTCGGGGTTGGTCAGGACGTACTGCGCGTGGTCGCGGATCCAGCGGCGCTCCTCCGGCGGGGTGTCGCCGTCGTAGGTCGCCGCGCGCACCCCCGGCACGGCCAGCGCCTGCAGCCGGGCCAGCTGGTCGGCAGCCAGGGCCTTGGTGGGGGACAGGTAGAGCGCGGTCGCACCGCGCCCGGACGCCGCGGTCGCACCGTCGACGACGTCGGAGAGCACCGGCAGCAGGTAGCCCAGGCTCTTGCCCGAGGCCGTGCCGGTCGAGATGACCACGTGCTCCCCGGCGTGGGCCGCGTCCGCCGCCTCCCGCTGGTGCGCCCACAGCGAGGTGACGCCGGACGAGGCGAACGCCGACCACACCGGCGGGGCCACCCACTCCGGCCACGGGGCGAGCTGCTCCCGGCGGGCCGGCACCGTGTGGACGTGGACCAGCCGCTCGCGCCGCCGGCCCCCGGCGAGCTGCTCGAGGGTGGCCACAGGGTCGAACCGCGCATCGGCCACAGGGGGGAGGACGTGCTCGGACATCGCCACTACGGTATGACGCGTGGCGGACACCCGACGCCATCGCAGCCCACCGCCTGGCCAACTTGCTGTCTGAGGACCGCCACGGCGCTAGTCTTGGCGCACTCGTGAGCCGCAGAATCATGTGGTCACCACCGCGCAGTGAGGAGCACGCTCGTGGACCTGTCGATCTCCAGTGCAGAACGCGGGGGCGTGACCGTGGTGCATGTGGGCGGCGAGATCGACGTCTACACCGCGCCGACGCTGCGTGAGCGCCTTGACGAGCAGATCAAGGCCGGCCACACCCACCTGGTCGTCGACCTCAGTGGTGTGACCTTCATGGACAGCACCGGGCTCGGTGTCCTCGTCGGCCGGCTGAAGTCGGTGCGGGCCCAGGACGGCTCGCTGCGGCTGGTCTGCTCGGCCGAGCGGATCCTCAAGGTGTTCGCGATCACCGGACTGGACAAGGTGTTCCAGATCTTCGGGTCGGTCGACGACGCCGTCGGCGCGCACGCCTGACCCTCGCCCCACCGCAGGCCTGACCCGGGCCGGCATCGCACCCCCCTTCACCGCCCCACGCCGCGTGGACCTTGGTCCCCACGTCGGGCGGCCCTCGCGCATACCCTGACCGGACACGTGACGCCGGTCACAGCCTTTCAGGTTGGGTGTGATGTGGGTCACGGGTACGCTCCACCGCGTCAGCCCCCGTGCTCAGGTGGGCTGACGTCGTTTGCAGGCGAGTTCCGCTGTTCCCTGACAAGGAGGATGGAATGCCCGGCCTCATCCGAGCCGCCGACGCGACAACGCTGTCGCTCTCCGGCACGAACCTCACCCTCGTGATCGTCGTTGCTGCCATTGCGGTGGTGGCGCTGGTCATGGGTGTGTTCTTCCGGCAGCAGGTGCTCGCCGCCGATCCCGGCACCGAGAACATGCAGACCATCGGCGCCGCCGTGGAGGAGGGCGCCCAGGCCTACCTGGCCCGGCAGTTCAAGACCCTTTCCGCCTTCGTCGTCATCGTCTTCGTCCTGCTGCTGGCCCTGCCGGCCGACTCCGCCGGGGTGCGTTGGGGCCGTTCGGGCTTCTTCGTCCTCGGTGCCGTGTTCTCGGCCGCGATCGGCTACCTGGGCATGAGCCTGGCGGTCAAGGCCAACGTGCGCGTCGCCTCGGCGGCCCGCGGTGGCAACCGTGACGAGGGCATGCGGATCGCCTTCCGCACCGGCGGTGTCGTCGGCATGGCCACCGTCGGGCTGGGCCTGCTCGGCGCGTCCACGGTGGTGCTGCTCTACAAGGGCGACGCCCCCCGGGTGCTCGAGGGCTTCGGCTTCGGCGCCGCGCTGCTCGCGATGTTCATGCGTGTCGGCGGCGGCATCTTCACCAAGGCCGCCGACGTCGGCGCCGACCTGGTCGGCAAGGTCGAGGCCGGCATCCCCGAGGACGACCCGCGCAACGCCGCGACGATCGCCGACAACGTGGGCGACAACGTCGGCGACTGCGCCGGCATGGCTGCGGACCTGTTCGAGTCGTATGCCGTGACGCTGGTCGCCGCGCTCATCCTCGGCAAGGCCGCCTTCGGCGCCCACGGCCTGGTGTTCCCGCTGATCGTCCCCGCGATCGGCGCGCTCACCGCGGTGCTCGGCGTGTTCATCACCCGGACCCGTGCGGGCGAGAGCGGCCTGGTCGCGATCAACCGCGGCTTCTACATCTCCGCCTTCGTCTCGGCCGTGCTCTCGGCGACGGCGGCGTTCCTCTACCTGCCCTCCTCCTTCTCGGCGCTGGCCGGGGTGCCGCAGGAGGTCACCCAGATCAACGGCGACCCGCGCCTGGTGGCCACCCTGGCGGTCTGGCTGGGCATCGCCCTGGCCGCGGTGATCCTGTGGCTCACCGGCTACTTCACCGGCACCGACAAGCGACCCACCCGCGACGTCGCCCGCACCTCGCTCACCGGCGCCGCCACGGTCGTCCTGGCCGGCATCGGCGTCGGCTTCGAGTCGGCGGTCTACACCGCCGTCATCATCGGGTCCGCGATGTACTGCGCGTTCCTGCTCGGGGCCGGCTCGGTCGTCCTGTCGCTGTTCCTCATCGCCGTCGCCGGCACCGGGCTACTGACCACGGTCGGCGTCATCGTGGCCATGGACACCTTCGGCCCGGTCAGCGACAACGCCCAGGGCATCGCCGAGATGTCCGGGGACGTCGACGGCGAGGGTGCGCAGATCCTCACCGAGCTCGACGCGGTCGGCAACACCACCAAGGCGATCACCAAGGGCATCGCCATCGCCACGGCGGTGCTGGCCGCCACGGCCCTGTTCGGCAGCTACTCCGACGCGGCCAAGACCGCGATCCTCACCGCCGCGCAGACGCTCAAGGTGGAGCCGTCCGTCTCGACCAAGGTGTCGCTGCTGGACTACCAGGTGATCACCCCGTCCAACCTGTTCGGGCTGATCCTCGGCGCCTCCGTGGTGTTCATGTTCTCCGGCCTGGCGATCAACGCGGTGACCCGCGCCGCCGGGGCCATCGTCTTCGAGGTGCGCCGCCAGTTCCGCGAGCACCCCGGGATCATGGCCGGCACCGAGAAGCCGGAGTACGGCCGCGTGGTCGACATCTGCACCAAGGACTCGCTGCGCGAGCTGGCCACCCCCGGCCTGCTGGCCGCGATGGCCCCGGTGGCGGTCGGCTTCGGCCTGGGCATCGGCCCGCTCGCGGGCTACCTCGCCGGGGCGATCGGCGCCGGCGTCCTCATGGCCGTGTTCCTCGCCAACTCCGGTGGCTCGTGGGACAACGCCAAGAAGATCGTCGAGGACGGCAACTACGGCGGCAAGGGCAGCGAG
>DASSPC010000244.1:0-3771 GCA_035699865.1 Oryzihumus sp.
CACCTGGGCGGTGTAGATGGGGTAGAAGAACGCGAACAACGCTACCGTCAGCACGACATACGCACCAGCGGCCGCCAGCCCCCACTTGCGGCGACGGCGCGATGCGTTCTCCGGGCCGATCACCATGCCGAGCACGTAGGTGACGGCGAGGACGATCCACGGCACGAAGGCGATCGCGTAGAAGCTGTAGATCGTGCGCTGCTGGTAGTTGAACCACGGCAGGTAGCCGCCGACGAAGCCGGCCAGGATCGCCCCGGCACGCCAGTCGCGGCGCAGCGCCCACATGAACAGCAGGACGAAGATCGCGACCGCCGCACCCCACCAGATCGTCGGCGTGCCGATCGAGGTGATCGCCTTGCTGCACAGGTCGACGGTGCAGCCGTCCTGACCCTTCTTCGGCCCCTCGTAGAAGAACGACGTCGGCCGGCCCTGGATGAGCCAGGACCACGGGTTCGTCTTGTACGGGTGCGGCGAGGACAAGGTGATGTTGAAGCGGTACATCTCCTGGTGGTACTGCCACAGCGAGCGCAGGGCGTCCGGCACCCAGCCGAGCTGGCGTGAGGGATGGGTGACCGCCCACTGCCGGTCGTAGCCGTCCTTCGACAGGAACCACCCGGTCCACGAGGCGAGGTAGACCGAGGCCGCGACCCCCACCATCACCACGCCGGCGAACACCCCGTCGAGGGCCACGGACCCCCGGAACCAGCGGCGGATGCCGGCCGCGCGTCGGGCACCCATGTCCCACAGCACCGTCATCAGGCCGAACACGGCGAGGAAGAACACCCCCGACCACTTGGTGCCGGCCGACAGCCCCAGGCAGACCGCAGCCACCCAGCGCCACGGGCGCCAGCCCAGCCACGGGCCGTAGAGCAGCCCTCCCGTGCCTGGTGCCTGTCCGGCCTCGCGGAGCGCCCCCACCTTCGCGGCGAGGATCTCCCGCGAGCGGTCGCGGTCGATGAGCAGCGCGCAGAAGCCGGCGAACGCCCAGAACATGACGATCAGGTCGAGCAGCCCCGTGCGGGAGTGCACGAAGTGGTGGCCGTCGAAGGCGAGCAGGATCGCCGCGATCGTCCCCATGAGCGTGGAGCCGAACAGGCGCCGCCCGGCCCGGCCGATCATGAGGATCGACAGGGTGCCCAGCAGCGCGACCGAGAAGCGCCAGCCGACCGAGCTGGTCACGCCGAACAGCTGCTCGCCCACGGCGATGACCCACTTGCCGACGGGCGGGTGCACGACGAAGTCCGCCGTGGTGCCGAAGACGTCCGGCGTGCCGTTGGTGAACATCGCGTCGGGGTACTTGATGTTGTCCGGCACACGCTCCTCGAAGCCGTGCTGGACCATCGAGTACGCCTGCTTGACGTAGTACGTCTCGTCGAAGACCAGCTGGTGCGGGTCACCGAGCTTCCAGAAGCGCAGGAAGCCGCCGACGGCGGCGACGATGAGCGGCGCGAGCCACCCCCACAGCCGGTCGGTCGGCCGGGCCCCGAGCAGGCGTGATCGCAGCTGCTCGGTGGGGGTCATGGCGGTCATCGTATTCAGAGGGTCTGTGGCCGCGGGCAGGACCACGGGAGTGGTCACCGGGCCTCGCGCCGCGGCATCCGGTATGCCGTGTGCCCGGTGATGCGGTTCACCGCGGCGCCAGCGGGGTCGGGTCCCAGTCCAGCCAGGTCCGCCGCGCGTCGAACCGGCCGAGGAGGCTGACCTCGGCGACCGACCCGTCCCGGTAGGTGACCGCCGTGAGCACGTGCTCGGCGTCGTCCGCCCCGACCGGGTCCGCGGTCACGAGCGGCAGCGCCCGGCCGGCCGGCTCGGCCATGACCCAGACCAGGTCGCGGCCGGCGGCCGCCAGCTGGGCCGGCACGGCCGCCAGGGG
Organism: Oryzihumus sp.; assembly: GCA_035699865.1. Classification (GTDB taxonomy): domain Bacteria; phylum Actinomycetota; class Actinomycetes; order Actinomycetales; family Dermatophilaceae; genus Oryzihumus. The sequence goes on from DASSPC010000244.1 coordinate 1,874, forward strand.
GTCGGTCGCGGGCGTCCGGCCGGGAGCCGGGCTGCCGACAACCACGGGCAGCTCGTGCCCCGGGAGGCCGGCCAGGGCCGCCGGCAGCAGGTCGGGCACCGTGCCGCCACGCAGGTCGACCTCGACCTCGCGCAGCAGGGACAGCGCCGACTCCAGCCGGTCCAGCGCCGAGACGTCCTCGGGCCACACCCCGGAAAGGAGCCAGTCGACCGCGTCGACGTCGTCGGCGTCCACCGGGTCCGGGCCCAGACCGACCCGGCTGCCCACGGTGAAGGCGCGATGCAGGTCCCGCGGGGTGTCCCCGAGCAGCCGGCAGGCGAGGTGGACCGGGCCTTCGCCGACCAGGTCCGTGCCGTAGTCGAAGCGGTAGCGGTCCAGCAGCAGGCCCAGCCCGGCGGTGGCGCCGAGCTCGACGAGCGCGACGGGGCGTCCGGGGTGGGCGACCGCGGCGTGGGAGACGGCGGGGCGCACGATCGACCAGGCCAGGGGGTCGTCCTGACGCAGCGGCCGCCGGCACAACCGGCCGAGCTCCGCGCCGTGGGTGGAGACGAGGTCCCGGAAGGCGTCAACGAGGCCACCGTCCGGTGGGTACGGCCCCTCGAGCACCGGGTAGTAGTGGGCCAGCGGGTGCTCGGGCAACCTCGTCCGCAGCAGGTGGTGCACGGCGGTGAACAGCCGCGTCGGCTGCAGGCGGGCCTCCGGGCCGGCGGCCTCCAGCGGCGCCCCCAGCGCGGGCTCGGCGACGACCGCCAGCAGCAACGTGCTGATCACCGGGCTCGCCGACAGCCGCCCGCCCGCGGCAGCGCGGAAGCTCTGCACCAGGGCTGTCCCAGCCCCGACTTCTGTGCTGCTCATGTGTCCCCCACTGGATCACGGCGGCCCTGCCGGGTCGTTCGGGTCCGGCAGCGCCGGGTCGCTCGACTGTAGGACAGACCTGAGAGGATCGACCAGTGATGACCAGCGCAGGCGAGCACGCTCCCGACCACGGCGTGCTCGTCCTGGCCGCCACCCCGATCGGCGACCCCCAGGACGCCGCGCCCCGGCTGGCCCGGGAGATCGCCGCCGCCGACATCGTCGCCGCCGAGGACACGCGCCGGCTCAAGCGGCTGTGCTCCGCGTTGGGGGTCGAGCCCACGGGGTCGGTGCTCAGCTACCACGAGCACAACGAGTCCTCGCGCACCCCCGAGCTGCTCGAGCGGCTGCGCGAGGGCGCCCGCGTCGTCGTGGTCACCGACGCCGGCATGCCCTCGGTCTCCGACCCGGGCTACCGCCTGGTCTCGGCCGCGGTGGAGGCCGGCGTGCGGGTGACGTGCGTGCCGGGGCCGAGTGCGGTGCTGATGGCCCTGGCGGTCTCGGGCCTGCCAGTCGACCGGTTCTGCTTCGAGGGGTTCGCGCCGCGCAAGCCGGGTGAGCGCGCCCGGGCCCTGGCGGCGCTCAAGGACGAGCGGCGCACCATGATCTTCTTCGAGGCGCCGCACCGGCTCGACGCCACGCTCGCCGCGATGGCCGAGGCGTTCGGCGCCGACCGCCCGGCGGCCGTGTGCCGCGAGCTGACCAAGACCTACGAGGAGGTCCGCCGGGGCGGGCTGGCCGAGCTGGCCGTCTGGGCGGCCGACGGCGTCCGGGGCGAGATCACCGTCGTCGTCGGCGGTGCCCCCGCGGCGGTGAGCGACCCCGACGAGGCGCTGCGCGTCATACAGGAGAGGGTGGCGGCGGGGGAGCGGCTCAAGGACGTCGCAGCCGACGTCGCCGCGAGCACCGGGCTGTCCAAGAAGGCCCTGTATGACGCGGCCGTCGCCGCGCGGCGCGGCTGAGCCCCGGCGAGGGGTCAGACGCGAAGGGCAGAAGGCGGGTCAGGCGGCGAGGCGTTCGGCGGCCCGCTTGAGGTTCTCCAGCGT
>DASSPC010000245.1:0-5172 GCA_035699865.1 Oryzihumus sp.
CCCTGGGCGTAGCCGAGCTGCACGATCCGGGTGCCGGCCTCGACGAGGCGGCGCAGCACCGCCCGCTCGGCCACGATCTGGCCGTAGTAGCCGGCGTTGGCCGCGGTCGGCACCGACTGGATCAGCTGGTGCAGGTAGGCCTGGCCGCCGACCCGCTGCAGGTCGCCCCGCTTGCTCAGCTCGTCGGAGACCGTGATCGCGTCGGCCGGCTCACCGCGGCCGTAGAGGTCGAGGATCGCGTCGTAGATCAGCTCGTGAGCCGGGCGGTAGAAGTCGACGCCCTTGAGCGTCTCCACGCAGTCGGCGATGGCGTCCTTGGACAGCAGCATGCCGCCGAGCACGCTCTGCTCGGCATGGACGTCCTGCGGCGGCAGACGGTCCATGTCCGGGCCGTCGGGGGACGACGACCCGCCGTAGGCGCTGACATCCAGCTCCGCGATCGACACCTGGTCCCCTTCGATGAACACGGCCGCACCGGGTGCTCCGGCTGTGACACCAGACAACCACTGTGGTCTGACACTCCCCCGGAAGGTGGCCGTCGTGTCGGCCAGGAAACGCCCGTGCGGAGAACGGTAGGTCCGCGGGTGGCAGCCCCTCAACACGGGCCTGTGGACAGACTGGGGACAACGTGTGCACCACGCCGTGGACGAGTGTGCACACCGTGTGGACAACCCTGTGAATTGCCGGGGACAACCCGCGCCGCCACGCACGCTGGCGTGCGGAAACGCCCGTCCACCGGCTGTGGACAGAAAAAAGATCGCCGCTACGGTGCGCCCATGCCCGACACCACGCCGGTGACGCCCCGCACCACCCTGGTCCGCGCCGTCCGGGCGGCCCTGGCCGGGGCCGCCGACCCCGCCCGCGCCGCCGGGCAGCAGGCCTACATGAAGTCCGCCATGCCGTTCCGCGGGCTGACCTCTCCGGCGCTGCGGGCCACCGTGGGCCCGCTGCTGGCCGACCCCGCCCACCGGCTCGCCGACCGGGCGGAGTGGGAGACGGCCGTGCGCGGCCTGTGGGACGACGCGGCATACCGGGAGGAGCGGTATGCCGCGCTGGCCCTCGCCGGGCACCGCACCTACCGCGCCTGGGCGCGGGAGGTGACCAGCGTGCCGCTCTTCCGGCACCTGGTGGTGACCGGGGCGTGGTGGGACTACGTCGACGAGGTCGCCTCGCACCGCATCGGGGACATCCTGCGGGCGCACCCCGACACCGAGGCCGACCGGATGCGGCAGTGGGCCCGGGACCCTGACCTGTGGGTGCGACGGACCGCCATCCTGAGCCAGCTCTCCAGCAAGGACGAGCTCGACCGGCAGCTGCTCGTCGACGTCATCGAGCCCAACCTGGCCGACCGGGAGTTCTTCATCCGCAAGGCGATCGGCTGGGCGTTGCGCCAGCACGCCCACCTCGGCCCGGAGGCCGGGGACTGGGTGCGCGAGGTCGTGGCCGCCTGGGGCGACCGGATGGCACCGCTGTCCCGCCGCGAGGCGCTCAAGAACCTGTGAGCACCCGCTGCGCGACCAGGTCGGTGTTGTCGGTGACCACGCTGGCGTGCCGGCGCTGGTCGGCCACCCCCGCCAGCACCGCCTCACGTCCGGTCACGGGCCGGACCCTACCGACGCCGGGCACCGCACCGGCCTAGGCTGCCCGCCGTGACGGCCCGGAGCAGCACCACGACCAGCCAGCAGCGGGAGATCCTGCGGCTGGCGGTGCCGGCGTTCCTCGCGCTCATCGCCGAGCCGCTGTTCCTGCTGGCCGACTCGGCCATCGTCGGCCATCTCGGCACCGCGCCGCTGGCGGGTCTCGGCGTCGCCAGCGCCGCCCTGGTGACCGCGGCGAACGTCTTCGTCTTCCTGGCCTACGGCACCACGAGCACCGTGGCCCGCCAGGTCGGCGCGGGCTCGGAGCGGACGGCCGTCGAGGCGGGCGTGGCCGGGCTGTGGCTCGCGCTGGTCCTCGGGGTGGTCACCGCCGCCGCCCTCGGGCTGGCCGCCGACCCGGTCGCCGCCGTCTTCGGCGCCTCCCCGGCCGCGCACGCGCAGGCGGTGACCTACCTGCGGGTGTCCGCGCTCGGCATACCGGCCATGCTCCTCGTCCTCGCCGTCACCGGCGTCCTGCGCGGGCTGCAGGACACCCGCACCCCGCTCGTGGCCTCCGTGGTGGGCTTCAGCGCCAACCTGGCACTCAACCTGGTGCTCGTCCTCGGGCTGCACCTGGGCATCGCGGGGTCCGCGCTCGGCACGGTCCTCGCGCAGACCGGTATGGCGGCCGCCCTGGTCCTCGTGGTCGCCCACCGGGCGCGCCGGCTGGGGGCCGGGCTGCGGCCGCACCCGACCCGGGTGCTGCACGCGGCGGGGCAGGGCGTGCCGCTGCTGGTGCGCACGCTCGCGCTGCGCGCGGTCCTGCTGCTGACCACGTGGGTGGCCGCGGGCCTGGGCGACGTCCCGCTGGCCGCCTACCAGGTGTCGGCCACGGTGTGGAGCTTCCTGACCTTCGCCCTCGACGCCCTGGCCATCGCCGCGCAGGCCCTGACCGGCAAGGCGCTGGGGGCCGCCGACGTCGATGCGGCGCGCTCGGCCACGACGACCATGCTGCGCTGGGGCGCCGGCGCAGGGGTGGTGCTCGGTGCGCTGGTCCTGGCCGTTCACGAGCTGCTGCCCGGCCTCTTCACCACGGACCCGGCGGTGCGCTCGGCCCTGGCCGCGGCGCTGGTGGTCGTGGCGCTCTCCCAGCCCGTCTCCGGGGTGGTGTTCGTCCTCGACGGCGTGCTCATCGGCGCCGGCGACGGCCGGTGGCTCGCCGGCGCCCAGGTGGTGCTGCTCGTGCTCTACGTGCCGGCGGTGCTCGCGGTCCGCCGGGCCGCGCCCGACCTGCTGGCCGGCGCCGACCCGGTCACCGCCCAGGCGCACGCGCTCACCATGCTGTGGTGGGTGTTCGTGGGGTTCATGGTGCTGCGTGGGGTGGCGCTGGGCTGGCGGGCCCGCTCCGACGCCTGGCTGGTCACCGGGGCCTCGCGCACCTGATCGTCACGGCCCTTGCGCACGGTGGGGTCGCCGAGCCGCCGGAACCGGCCCTCCAGCGACCCCACCGTGCACCAAGGCGGTCAGTCGTGCGTGGGGAATCCCAGGTTGAGCCCGCCGTGGCTGGGGTCGAGCCAGCGCGAGGTGACCACCTTGCCGCGGGTGAAGAAGTGCACGCCCTCGGTGCCGTGGGCGTGGCTGTCGCCGAACAGCGAGCTCTTCCAGCCGCCGAAGGAGTAGTAGGCCATGGGCACCGGGATCGGCACGTTGACGCCGACCATGCCCACCTCGACCTCGTTCTGGTAACGCCGGGCGGCCCCGCCGTCGTTGGTGAAGATCGCCGTGCCGTTGCCGTAGGGGTTGGCGTTGACCAGCTCCAGCGCCGCGTCGTAGGAGGGCACCCGCACCACCGACAGCACGGGGCCGAAGATCTCGTCGGTGTAGACCGACATGTCCGGGGTCACGTGGTCGAACAGGGTCGGCCGCAGCCAGAAGCCGCCCTCGTCACCGTCGACGTCGCCGTCGCGCCCGTCGACCACGAGCGTGGCGCCCGACTCGACCCCCGCCTCGACGTAGCCGACGACCTTGTCCCGGTGCGCGCCGGTGACCAGCGGGCCCATGTCGCAGCCCCGGGTCCCGTCGCCGGTGCGCAAGGTGGCCATCCGTTCCCGGATCCTGGCCACCAGGTCGTCGGCCACCGGCTCGACCGCGACCAGCGCCGAGATGGCCATGCACCGCTCCCCGGCCGAGCCGAAGCCGGCGTTGACCGCGGCGTCGGCGGCGAGGTCCAGGTCGGCGTCGGGCAGCACCACCATGTGGTTCTTCGCCCCGCCCAGAGCCTGCACGCGCTTGCCGGCGGCGGTGCCCTTCTCGTAGACGTACTTCGCGATCGGGGTGGACCCGACGAACGAGACCGCCTTGACGTCGGGGTGCTCCAGCAGCCGGTCGACCGCCTCCTTGTCCCCGTGCACGACGTTGACCACGCCGTCGGGCAGGCCGGCCTCCTTCCACAGCTGCGCGACCGCGTTGACCGCCGAGGGGTCCTTCTCGGACGGCTTGATGATCACGGCGTTTCCGCATGCCACGGCGATCGGGACGAACCACATCGGCACCATGGCCGGGAAGTTGAACGGCGAGATGACCGCGACGACGCCGAGCGCCTGGCGGATGGAGTAGACGTCGACCTTCGTCGAGACGTTCTCGCTGAAGCCGCCCTTGAGCAGGTGCGGGATCCCGCACGCGAACTCGACGACCTCGAGCCCGCGGGTCACCTCGCCGAGGGCGTCGGAGAGGACCTTGCCGTGCTCGGCGGTGATGATCGCGGCGATCTCCTCCTTGCGGGCGTTGAGCAGCTCCCGGAACGCGAAGAGGACCTGGGCCCGCCGGGTCAGCGAGGCCTGCCCCCACTCCCGGCTGGCGTCGTGGGCGACCTTGACGACCTCGTCGACCGTGGCCGCCGAGGCGAGGTCGAGCTGGCCGGTGACCTCGCCGCTGGCGGGGTTGTAGACCGGGCTGGTGCGCTCGGCGACGCCCGTCCAGGGGGCGCCGCCGACGAGGTGGGTGATGCGGGGGGCAGGGGTGCTCACGGCTGGTGTCCTTCTCGCTCAGGGGCGCGGGTGCGGCCAGCGTATGCCGGGTCCCCCCGGTCCGGGGAAGGGGCACAGGACACCAGCGGAAGGGACATCTTTGGGCAAACCACGACCGTGACGGCCGCCCCGCTGGCTGGCCTTGGCGGCCGACAGGGGATGCAACCCAGGCTCCCCGCGCCTGCAACAGGAGGGGTGGTCGTGAACGTCCCCCTCCCTTCCCAGGCGGCCATCACCGACGTCACGGCCTGCCTCGAGGCCCTGCTGCGCCACTCGGCCGCCGTGATCAGCGTGCGCAACGCGAAGGTGCCCCCGCACCCCTGACGCGCCATCCCGTCCCGACTGGTCCGGAGGGGCCTTGCCGATTCGGCGCCCGGGCATGACGAAGGGGCCTGGTTCCACGTGGAACCAGGCCCCTTCGGCTGCTACCGAGGCAGCGGGAGCGTGCGTCAGCCGGCGACGACGGTCAGCGCGACCGTGGCCTGGACCTCCGGGTGCAGGCGCACGAGCGCCTGGTGCGACCCGGTGGACTTGATCGGCGTGGCGATCTCGATCTTGCGACGGTCCAG
>DASSPC010000246.1:0-4240 GCA_035699865.1 Oryzihumus sp.
GACGAGGCGCGGCGGCTGCTCTCGCTGCCCGAGGCGGTCGTCGGGGGCCCGGTTACCGAGGCGGGGCTGGGGCCAAGCCTGACCGCGACGCTCGCCTCGGGGGAGCCGCGCGAGGACGAGCTGCACGTCACCGACGCACGCGTGCTGGTGCTCAACCAGGCCCGCGCCAGCTGGCAGGGACGGGACCTCGGCACGGTCGCGACCCTGCGCGACCGCACCGACCTGGAGGCGCTCACCGGCGAGCTGGACTCCGCACGGGGGCTGGCCGAGGCGCTGCGCTCGCAGGCCCACGAGTCGGCCAACCGGCTGCACACCGTGGTGTCGCTGATCGAGCTCGGCCGCGCCGACGAGGCGCTGACGTTCGCAACCGGCGAGCTGGCCGTGGCCCAGCGCCTCACCGACGAGGTCGTCGCCTCGGTCCGTGAGCCGGCGCTCGCGGCGCTGCTGCTCGGCAAGGCCGCGCAGGCCGCCGAGCGGGGCATCGAGCTGGAGGTCGAGGGCAGCGGCCTGCCCGAGGGGGTGGTCCCCTCGCGGGACCTGGTGACCATCGTGGGCAACCTCGTCGACAACGCGCTCGAGGCCGTCTCCGGCCAGCCCGGCCCGCGTCGAGTCCGGGTGGCCACCGACTGGCAGGACGGCTGCGTGGTCCTGGCCGTCAGCGACTCCGGGCCGGGCCTGCCACCGCAGGACCTCGAGCGCGCCTTCGCCCGCGGCTGGTCGACCAAGGCCGGTGGCGGCCCCGGCGGCCGGGGCCTGGGCCTGGCGCTCGTCCGGCAGTCCGTGCTGCGCCTCGGGGGCACCCTGTCCGTGGAGGGGCCGCCCGGGGCGACGTTCGTCGCGCGGCTCCCGGCGAGAGTGGGGGAGGACGCATGAGCGACGTCCTGCGGGTGCTGGTGGTCGAGGACGAGCAGGTGGCCGCCGACGCCCACACCGCCTACGTCGGCCGCGTGCCGGGGTTCGTCGTGGTGGGCACCGCACGGACGGGTCAGGCGGCGCTGCAGGTCCTGGGCGACCGGCCCGTCGACCTCGTGCTGCTCGACATGCACCTGCCCGACATCGCCGGGCTGGACGTCGTCCGGGCCATGCGTGCCGCCGGGCACCGCGCGGACGTCATCGCGGTCACCTCCGCGCGCGACCTGCCGACGGTGCGCAACGCCGTGTCGATGGGCGTGGTGCAGTACCTGCTCAAGCCTTTCGCGTTCGCCTCGCTGCGCGAGCGGCTCGAGCGCTACCGGGACTACCGCACCCACGTCGACACGGCCGGGTCGCTGGCCACGCAGCACGACCTCGACCAGATGCTCGGCGGGCTGCGCGCCGGCGGACCGGCCCACCTGCCCAAGGGCATCGCCGTGGAGTCGCTCGCCGAGGTGGCGCGGGTGCTGCGGGACTCGCCGTCCGGGGCGTCGGCCAGCGAGGTGGCCGAGCGCCTGGGCATGTCCCGGGTGACTGCTCGCCGCTACCTGGAGCACCTCGGGGACAGCGGGCTCGCGCTGCGGCGGTCACGCTACGCGGGGCCGGGCCGTCCCGAGGTGGAGTACCGCTGGGGCGGCTGACCCGACCGACCGTGACCAAGGCACGCTCAGCCGAGCTCGGGCCCGCGCACCAGCTCGACCCGGATGCCCTCGCCCGGGCGGGCCTGGGCCAGCAGGTCGCAGTCCTCCTCGACCACCACCGCCACCACCGGGTAGCCACCGGTCGTCGGGTGGTCGGCCAGGAACACCAGGGGCTGCCCGGAGGGCGGGACCTGCACGGCACCGCGCAGCACGCCCTCGCTGGCCAGCTCCTCGTGCCGGTGCCGCTGCAGCACCGGTCCGGACAGGCGCACGCCGACGCGGTCGCTGTCTCCGGTGACCGTCCAGCTGACGCCGGTCAGGACGCGGGCGCCGGCCGGCCCGAACCAGTCGTCGCGTGGCCCGGGCACGGCACGGACCACGAGGCCGCCGGGGGCGGCGCCGTGCAGCCGCGGCACGTCCGAGCTGCGCAGCGCCGCAACGGGATCGGCGTCTGCGACCTGCAGCGTCGAGCCCACGGCCAGCGGTTCCGGCCCGATGCCGGAGAGCGTGTCGCGGCTGCCACTGCCGAACACCTGCTCCGCGGCCAGCCCGCCACGGACGGCGAGGTAGCTGCGCAGGCCCGTGGCCGGCATACCGAGGCGCAGCAGCGACCCGGCCGGGACGAAGGCCGGGGCACAGAAGTCCACCGCGCGCCCGTCCACCTGGACCGGCAACGGGGCGCCGGTGACCGCGACGGTGACGTCGGCGGACGCGCGCAGGGCCAGGCCGCCGGCGAGCACCTCGACGGCCAGGGCGCCGTCGGCGTTGCCGACGAGGCGGTTCGCCGTGCGCAGCGAACCGCGGTCGGCGGCGCCACTGGGGCTGACGCCGAGGTGGGCGTGCCCGGGGCGGCCGAGGTCCTGCAGCAGGGCCAGCGGGCCGATCCGTTCGACGGTCAGGGCGGGGCGGCTCATGCGTGGTCCTCGTCGACGAAGCGCACCCTCGTGCCGGGCGCGAGCAGGGCTGGCGTGGGGCGCGTGGTGTCCCACATGGCCACCGTGGTGGTGCCGATGAGCTGCCAGCCGCCGGGGGAGGAGCGGGGGTAGACGCCGGTGTACTGGTCCGCCAGCGCCACCGCGCCGGCCGGGATGCGCGGCCGGGGGTCGCGCCGCCGGGGGACGACGAGGTCGCCGGCCTCACCGGTCAGGTAGCCGAACCCCGGTGCGAACCCACAGAACTCGACGGTCCAGACCTGCCCGGTATGCCGGGTGACCACCTCCGAGGGCGTCATCCCGAGCGTGGTGGCCACCTCCGCGAGGTCCTCCCCGTCGTAGCGCACCGGCACCTCGACCGGCTCGGCCTCGTCAGTGGCGCCGGCGTCCTCGGCCAGGGGCAGCGACCGGACCCGGGCCGTGACCGCCCGGGTGTCGGCGCCGGGCTCGAGCACGAGCAGCACGGTGCGGGCGGCGGGCACGTGCTCGCGCACCCCGTCGAGCGGCTGCGCACGCAGGGCCGCGTCGAGACGACGTCGGGTCGCGCCGTCCTCGAGCTCGACGAGGACGGCGCCGAGGCCGCACGGCAGGAAGCGCACGTCAGCCGCCGGTGAACGCGCGCACGGTCACGCCGGCTGCGTCGAGGCGCTCGCGGACGGCCCGGGCGATGGTGACCGCGCCGGGGGAGTCGCCGTGGACACACACGGAGTCGACCTCCAGGGTGACCACGGAGCCGTCGACCGCTTCGACCTGACCCGCGGTGACCATGCGCACCACCCGCTCGGCGACGACGTCGGGGTCGTGGATCACCGCGCCGGGCTCGCGGCGGGGGACCAGGGTGCCGGCGGGGGTGTAGGCGCGGTCGGCGAACGCCTCGCGCACGGTGCGCAGCCCCCGCCCGGCGGCCGCGGCGAGCAGCACCGAGCCGGGCAGCCCGAGCAGCGGCAGGGCGGGGTCGTAGGCGGCGACCGCCCGGACCACGGCCGCGGCCTGCTCCTCGTGGTGCACGACGGCGTTGTAGAGCGCCCCGTGCGGCTTGACGTAGGAGACGGCCGTCCCGTGGCTGCGCGCGATGCCGTCGAGCGCGCCGAGCTGGTAGAGGACGTCGGCGTAGAGCTCCTCGGGCGCCATGTCGATGAACCGCCGGCCGAAGCCGCCGAGGTCGGCGTAGCCCACCTGCGCGCCCACGGCCACCCCGCGCTCGGCGGCGGTCGAGCACGTGGCCACGAGGGTCGCCGGGTCGCCGGCGTGGAACCCGCAGGCGACGTTGGCCGAGGTGACCAGGTGCAGCAGGGCGTCGTCGTCACCGAGCTCCCAGCGGCCGAACGACTCACCGACGTCGGCGTTGAGATCCACGCTCCTCTGGTCCACCATGCCGCTAGATTGTTCAACAACCTGTCACCGTGTCAAGGTGCGACCCCAGGAGCTGAGATGGCTGAGTCCGCCGCGTCCCGTGCCGCCGACCGCCTGCGCGCCGCCGTCCTCGAGGGAGAGCTGCGGCCGGGCGAGCGGCTTGACGAGGCCGGCCTGGGCGCCCGCCTGCAGGTCAGCCGGAACACCTTGCGGGAGGCGTTCCGGCTGCTCGGGCACGAGCACGTCGTGGAGCACGAGCCCAACCGGGGGGTCTTCGTGCGCAGCCTGTCGCTGGAGGAGGCACGCCAGCTCTACCAGACCCGCCGGCTGCTCGAGGTCGGCGCCGTACGCGAGGCGGCCGTGGCCCGCGCAGCCGTCGACACGCTGGAGTCCGCGGACAGG
>DASSPC010000247.1:0-6156 GCA_035699865.1 Oryzihumus sp.
TTCGGGCCACAGTTCCATCTGTGTCCTCCCCTGTCCCAAACCCGCCGCAGCCTAGGGCGCAGCAGTGAATATCACCGGACCCGACAAGCCAAAGGAAGGTTCGCTGGGCTCCAGGGTCCCCCCGTAGGTGGATCCGCTGACGGCGTCAGGTCTGCCAAGTGGCGGAGTTCTCGGCACCGCGCTCCTATAGTGAGCAGCAGGAGCGTCCGGCAGAGCCTGCGGGGGACCAATGCGAATTCGAGCACTGATGGCGACGTTCCTCCTGGCCGGCGGGTCCTTCGTGGGCGCCTTCGCTTCACCGGCCTCGGCAGCGCCGCCAGTGGACCTGCGTGCACACCTCGTGATCGGCAGCGCCGTCCCTCAAGGCGCTTCCCTGTGGATCGACGCCGGCGCCGAGCTCGTGAGTGGCACGGCTTCGGGCATCACCTTCACCGTGACGTTGCCGTCAGGGACGACCTACGTCCCGCCCACTGACTCGAACGATCTCGAGCTCAAGGAGTGCAGGGCAGGCGTTGGGGGCCGGAGTGTGACTTGTACGTTCCCGGAACCGCTGACCGCCCCGAACACCGTCGCCCAGCAGTTGGAGGTCCGGGTGGGGTCGACGGTGGCACCCGGCACGCGCCTCACGTTCACCAACACGGTTTCCAGCCAGGAGGCGGACGCCACGCCCGAGGACAACACGAAATCCGGCAGCGTGCTCGTCGGTGAACCCGACAGGCTGACCGTCACCGGTTTCGGGCCCACGCGACCGGTGGCAACAGGTGAACCGGTGACCTACGGGTTCGTCGTCCGCAACGGCGGCACACACACCGCCAACTACCTTTTCGAGCTCCAGATCACCCGCGACCGGGTCGTCAAGGGGATTCCGTTCTGCGGGCCGGACATCGAGGTTCTGGAGTGCACTCCGCCGCCGCTCGCTGCCGGGCAGAGCCAGCGATTCGCCGTCACGGTCGTCTACGGCAGGGCACGCGCCGGCACGGCGTTGAGACTGAGCGGACGCATCGTGTCCGTGGCCGACGTGAACAACCCCAGGCACACGGCCTACGTCACCTTGCGTTTCGCGTCGGCGCCCGCCACCGGCGCGGCTCGCCCTCCGAGCGGACCGACGTCGGCGGCGCCAGCCAAGTCGCGGACGACTTTGCCGGTCACCGGCCCGTGGAGCATTCCGTTGACCGGCGTGGGTGTCGCCCTCGTCCTGCTGGGCGCGGTGTTGGTGCCCGTCGGCCGCCGGGCTCCCGCCAGTCTCCGTGGGGGACCCGGCCACTGATCTCGAGCCACCGACTCCGGCGAGCCTTCACGCCGGCCCAGACGGGGTCGAGGGGCTGGCGTGGACCTGTGCAGAGGTGGCCCTAGAACTTGACGGTCCCGCAAGGTTCATTAGAACGGCCAGGCAAGGCACACCTGCCAGGCACGCTGGCTCGAGGTGAGACACGCGCAGGAGGGAAGCGAATGACGGCACCCGCACCAGCGCAGGAGCCACCGAGCATTGCGTCCGCGGAGCCGGCCCTACAACTCCGTGGCCACGACGGCGTTCGTCCTGATGTAGTCACGTGCGGAGACATCGTTTGTGTAGTCGTCCACCGTCCCCGCGTACGTGTTGAACTGTTGCGACAGTCCGTCCGAGGTGCCCCGCGAGGGGGCGACTCGACCTAGCCCGAGGGCTAGGTCGAGGGCTAGGTTGGCGGCCGAGTCGCCACGGGAACTCACTCCAGCCCCGGGGCGACGGGCTCCGGCTCGGGCGCCACGACATGCTCGCGCTCTTGCAGGACGATGGGCTTGCGATCCTGGCCGACCCGGCGCACCACGTAGAACACCAGCGAGAGGGAGAGCAGTCCCACGCCGATGCCCACGTTGGCCAGGCTGCCGTAGCCGGCGTCCTGCGGGTGGGTGGCGCCGACGACGGTGATCGCGATGTCGAGCAGGAGGATCGCCCAGGCGATCGGGAGCCACCGGCGGGAGAGCTTGAACGGGCGGGGCCAGTGGGGACGGTCCTTGCGCAGCAGCAAGAAGGCCGAGACGGCGCTGATCGTGCAGATCATGTAGCCGAGGTTGGCCGCGAGCAGGATCGCCAGCGGGCTGGCGATGAACACGACGATGAGGGTGTTGGTGAGCATGTCCAGGGTCAACGCCCGGCCGGGCTCACCGAACCGGTTGAGTGACTCGAACTGGCGCAGCGTCATGCCCTCGCGGGCGATCCCATAGATCGCCCGCCCACCGTCTGCACTGGCGGAGATCATCGACAGCAGGAGCACGGCGATCACGACGAGCACCAACGCGCTGGAGACACCGTTGCCGAAGACCCGCTGCAGAGCCATGACGGAGAAGGTCAGCGGATTGGCCCCGATGGCCTTCTCACCCAGCAGGCCGGTGGTGGACATCGGGACCACCACGAACACAGCCAGCACAAAGAGGGCGCTGGACTTCAGCGACCGCAACGTGTCCCGGCGGGTGTCGCGGTACTCGGGCGCGAACGTCGCGCAGATCTCGGTGCCGTAGACGGTCCAGGCACCCACGTACATCCACACCAACGCGGTGGTCACGGGATGCTTGCCCGGGTGCCAGCTGAGGTTGGCCGCGTGCCAGCCGCCGGCCAGGAAGGGAACGCTCATCACGAGAACCACGAAAACGACGAACACGGAGGCGATGACCCGGCTGATCCCGGCCGCCAGCTTGATGCCGACAACGTTGACCGACCAGCTGAACACCACCGCCACGATGGCGATGAGCTGGGGCAGCTGGATGTGCGCGACCCCCAGGTCCAGGCTCCAGGTGGCGGTGGGGAACCACTGTGCCTGGACGATGCCGCCGAGCGTCTCCCCGACCACCCCCAGCGTGAGGGACCAGCCCATCCAGTACCCGAAGGTCGCCACCGGGCCGACCAGAGTCAGGTACCGCCGCCAGCCCTGGTGCGCGTAGAGCGCGATACCACCGGTCTCCCGCGGGAACATCGTGGCCATCTCGGCATACAGGTAGTTCTGCAACAGCGCCAACAGGGTCGTCGCTCCCCAGAACGCAAGGGCGGCCCACGCCCCCACGGCACCGATCGTGTAGCCCAGGCTGGTGATGATCCCGGTGGGGATGCACATGGCGAGCGAGAAGCCGTCGAACCAGCCGAACTTCTTCGTCAGTCCCGTGTCAAGCGTGGGCGGCTCCGGAGCTGCTTCCCTGGTGACGGGCGGGGCGGTCGACATCGATCGGACCTCCAGTTGGGGGACGTTTGTCCTGTCACTACCTGCTACTTCAGGTAGAGTTTCGCCAAGGTACAGTCAAACTGAAGTGAAGGTCTAGCCCTTCTGAAGGGGGAGTCATGGTTGCACCGCAGCCCACAGCCACGCGTGGGGACCAGTCCCTCGGGGACCGCATCCGCGCCTACCGCAAGCTGCGACGGCTCACCCTCAAGCAGGTGGCCGAGCGCGTCGGCGTGAGCGAGGGCTTCCTCTCGCAGGTCGAGCGCGGCGCCAGCGGTGCCAGCGTCGCCACGCTGAAGCTGATCGCGCAGGTGCTCGGCCTCGCCGTCTCCGACCTGTTCAGCGAGGGGGACCTACCCGGCCACCGCGTGCTGGAGGCCGCGCATCGCCCGGTCATCCACGCCCCCGGGGTCGTCAAGTACATGCTCACCCAGCGTCCACTGCAGGAGCTCGAGGTGCTCGAGGGCGAGTTCCAGCCGGGCGCCTCCACCGGGGGCGCGGAGTATGTCCACGGCGACTCACAGGAGCTCGTCTACGTCATCGGGGGCACCGTGAGCATCACCCTCGGTTCGGACACGTACACCCTCAAGTCCAGCGACTCCATCGAGTACCGCAGCTCGACACCCCACAGCCTGACCAACATCGGTGACAGCCCCGCCCGGATCCTGTGGATCATCAGCCCCCCGAGCCTGTGAGCGATCGTGAAAGCAGCACCCTCCACGACCATCTCCCACTGGTGGGACGACCTGGGCCCGGCGCCGAGGCGGCACCGCCTCGACGGTGATACCTCGGCCGACATCTGCATCGTCGGCGCCGGACTCACCGGCCTGTGGACGGCCTACTACCTGCTGCGCGACGACCCCGCCCTGCGCGTCGTCATCCTCGAGGCCGAGCATGCGGGCTTCGGCGCGTCAGGCCGCAACGGTGGCTGGTTGACCGGTGCGGTTGCCGGACCCCGTCGCCGCTACGCACGCCGCGGGGGTCGCCACGCGGTGCTGGACCTGCAGCGCGCCATGCACGACGGTGTCGACGAGGTGCTGGCCGTACTCGCCGACGAAGGCATCGCCGCCGACGCCGTCAAAGCCGGCACCCTGCGCGTCGCCACCACCCCGGCCCAGGCAGCCCGGCTGCGCGCCCACGTCGAGGGCGAATACTCGTGGGGCCTGCGGCCTGGTGACCTGCGGCTACTCGGGCGCGACGAGCTGGAGGAACGCGTGCGAGTGCACGGCGCACGTCTGGGCGCGTTCTCCCCGCACGGCGCCCGGGTGCACCCGGCCAAGCTGGTCAGGGGCCTGGCCCAGACCGTGGAGCGGCGCGGCGCGACGCTGTTCGAGGGCACGCCCGCCACCGCTATCACCCCCGGCGAGGTGAGAACCCCGTACGGCGCCGTTCGCGCTCGGGTGGTGGTCCGCGCCACCGAGGGCTTCACTGGGCGACTGCCCGGGTTGCGCCGCCGCTGGCTGCCCATGAACAGCTCGATGCTGGTCACCGAGCCCCTCGGGCCTGGCCTCTGGCAGCACATCGGCTGGCACGGCCAGGAGACACTGTCCGATTTCGCCCATGCCTACGCCTACCTCCAACGCACCGCCGACGGCCGGATCGCCATCGGCGGCCGCGGCGTCCCCTACGCCTACGCGGGCCGTTTCGCCGCTGACGGGATCACCCCGGCCAGCACCGTGCGCGCGCTGACCGACGTCCTGCACCGACTCTTCCCCGGCACCGTCACCGTTCCAGTGGCACGGTCCTGGTCCGGTGTGCTCGCCGTGCCGCGCGACTGGTGTCCCGGAGTCGGCTACGACCACGGCACCGGCCTGGCGTGGGCCGGAGGCTTCGTGGGCCAGGGTTTGACCGCGGCCAACGTGGCCGGGCGCACCCTGACCGACCTGATCTGCGGCCGCCGCACTCGGCTGACCGACCTGCCTTGGGTCGGCTGGCACAGCCCCACCTGGGAGCCCGAGCCGCTGCGCTGGCTCGGGGTGCAGGGCATGTACGCGGCCTACAGGCACGCAGACCGGCAGGAGAACCGCTCTGGCCGAGACCGGTCGGCGTTCACAGCTCGGCTGGCGGATCGCATCTCCGGTCGCTAACCGAGGCAGGGTCGGACACGATCTTCACCGACTGGACCGGGGCCCGAAAGACGCCCGACGCGAGCGACGTCGCCGGGCCACCTGGAGACGGGGAGTCCGCGAGCCGCTTGTGACTCGCACCTCTAGTTCAAGCATGGCCAGGGCAGCGGCAGCTGCTGCAAAGAGCGCCGTGGCCTGGGCATGTTCTGTACTAGTCCGGCCGACGGTTTGTCAGTCGCCCCGCTGTGACGAAAAATCTGGCTGGGGGCGGCCAGCCCCACCATCGGGTTGGCGGCGACCTCTCCCTCGGCGAGCAGCCAGCCGCAGAAGCGCTGCAGCCCCTTGTGCCGGGTGCGCACGGTGGACATCTCGTTGCGCCCGGTCAGCTGGGCTAGCCACTCCCGGATCGCGGCCCGGTCCAGCTCCTCCTGGGTGGCCGGGCGTCCCTGCGCGGCGAGCCAGGCGCTGAAGAAGCGCACCGACTGGCCGTAGATGGCCACGGTGCGCTCGCTCCTGCCCTCGGCCCGCAGGTGGCGGGCGAAGGAGCGTTGCAGGTCTTCCAGTCGTGATGCCATGGCCGCTCCCGCCCGTGCCGAACCCTGTTCCGGATTGGGCTGGGTTATCAGGCGAGTGAGCGCTGTGCTCACGTTAAGGGTCGGCCTCAGTCGGTGTTTTCGCTGGTCACATGCCTGGCGCGGGAGGGCTGGACCCGCATCGGCTCGCCGGGCATCTTGGGGTAGTCCGGCGGGAACGGCATCTCGCCCAGCCCTCGCTCGTGGACGTCCTTGTCCCACAACGCGATCGCCGCGGAGACCTCGCCGACCGCCGCGTCGATGCCCGCCCAAGAGTCGCCGTCGCTGGCGATGATCCCGGGCGCGGTCCGGACGGTGAAGTCGCCCGGG
>DASSPC010000248.1:0-4042 GCA_035699865.1 Oryzihumus sp.
ACGCACCGACCCGTCGCGACCGGCGACCATCTCGTGGTGCAGCCACAGCCCCAGACCGGTCGCCGGGTCGGTGAGCGTGGCGTACCAGACCTCGAGGCGCCCGGGCTGGCCACGCCACCGCGCGGCATACAGGTCGGTCACGGGCGCAGCAGGGGCAGCACCGCGCGGCGCCCGGCGGTCTCCCCGCCCGGGGCCGGCGCGCCGTAGCGCACCGCCGCCCCCGCCTCGGCCGCGCTGGCCACGATGCCCGGGGCGGCCCGCTCGGCGAGGGCGGCGATGGTCAGCGACGGGTTGACACACAGCGAGGTCGGCACCGCGGACCCGTCGGTGACGAACAGGCCGGGGTGGCCGCGCAGCTCGTGGTTGCTGCCCAGCGCCGAGCTCGCCGGGTCGTCACCGAGCCGGCACGAGCCGAGCGGGTGCGCGGACAGGGCACCGGCGTCGGAGGTCCACGGCTGCCACCGCGCGAGGCCGTCCTGCTCGACGACGGCCCGCACCTCCGCGTCGGCGGCGTCCCAGCCCCGCCGCGTCCGCGCGGTCGGCCGGTAGGTCAGCTGCCCCTTGGCCAGGGAGGACGCCACCCGGGTGAAGCTGCCGGTCGGTGGCGGCGGGCCGAACGTGCCCTCGTTGTCGTCCTCGGTCATCGCCAGCAGGGTCAGCCACGACCGCCAGCGGTCGGTCATCTCCGTCTTGGCCACGCCGTACCAGCTCGGGTCGCCGCCGGTCTGGCCGAGGATGTTGGTGATCGTCGGGAAGTAGATCTGCTGCAGCGAGAAGCGGTCGAACTCCGGCGCGCCGGCATCCAGGCCGTCGAAGGACATGGAGCCGATCGGCTTGCCGATGTGCAGGGCGTCGTAGGCCACCCCCGGCGCCCGCTCCAGGCCGAGCAGGTCGCGCACCCGCTCCTCGTCCATCACGGCGACGCTGACCCGGTCGCCGTTGCCGCTGAAGTAGCGGCCCACGGCCGCGGGCACCCCACCCAGCAGCGCGGCCGAGCGCTGCAGGACCACCGGGGTGCCCAGGGCACCGGCGGCCAGCACCACGACGCGCGCCTCGATCGTCCCCGCACCGGCGGGCACCCGGGGGTCGGCCGGGTCGACCGCGGTCCAGGCCACCCGGTATCGGTAACCGGGCGTGGTCGCCGGGGCGATGGTCTGCACCTCGTGCAACGGGCGCACGTCGGCCCCGTGCGCCTCGGCGGCGGGAAGGTAGTTGAGCAGCATCGAGCGCTTGGCCCCGAACCGGCAGCCGTTCAGCATCCAGTTGCAGTTGGTGCACCGGGCCAGGTCGACGGCTACGGGCACCGGGTTGCAGGTGCGCCCGGCCCGGTGACACGCCGCGGCGAACAACCCGCCGGCATACGGCACGTCGTCCCAGTCCTGTTGCGCGACGGGCAGCGTCTCCTCGACCCGGTCGTACCACGGGTCCAGCGCCGACCGGGTCAGCGCTCGCGGCCACTGCCGTATGCCGGTGTCGCGGGTCCGCTCGAAGACGAACCCGGGCGCGCGCAGCGAGGCGGCGAAGTACACCACGCTCGAGCCGCCGACGCAGTTGCCGGCGACCACGGTCATCCCGTCGCCCTGGACCAGGTCGACGAACCGGGTGTAGGTCCCCAGGCGCAGGTCGTGGGTGAACTCCTCGGTGGCCATGCGCGGCCCGCGTTCGAGCACGACGACGTCGGCGCCGCCGGCCGCGAGGTGGTAGGCCGGGATGGCACCCCCGAAGCCGCTGCCGATGACGACGACGTCACAGCGCTCGACGGTCACGCCGGGCTTCCGCTCGCCGTCGTGGCCGGATGGCGGTCGGCGAGCCGCCGCGCGTAGGAGAACGCCGGGAAGCGGTAGAGCCCGTCGGGGTCCGGCGCCGGGAAGCGCAGCCGGGACAGGCCCGGGTGGTGGCTGGCCACCGCCTCCTGCGTGTGCTCGAAGCCGGCGGTGTGGAAGGCGATGAACGTCATCAGGGCCAACAGGATCCACACCTGCTGGTCGGCGTGCGCGGGGTCGAGCAGGCTCCCGACCAGCCCCGTGCGGGCCTCGAAGGGCAGGGCCACCATCGGCGGGACGGTCGGGTCGGGCACGATCGCGTGCGCGGCCGCCCAGGCGGTGGCCTCCGCATTCAGCAGGGTCGACAGCTCCGGCAGCAGCAGCTCCATGCCGGCCTCGGGCATCGTCAGCAGCGCCAGGGCACCGGCCTGGACGGCTCCGGCGCCGGGGGCCGCACCGGCCACGACCCGGTCGCCGAGACTGCGCTTCTCCCCCGGGATGAGCGTGTCGGCGAACGCCCCCAGGGTCGGGGCCACCCCCGGTGGCAGCAGCGCCACCCCGGTGGGGACGAGCTCGCCCAGCCCGGCCGCGCGCGCAGCCGGCGCCGCCCCGGCCTCGAGCAGGGCGATCGCGGCGACCATCCCCTGGAGCAGCTGACGGCGGCTCAGCCGGGGGCTCACGACGCGACCCGCGGGCACGCGAAGGTGGCCGGGGGCGGCGTCAGGGCCAGTCCCCCGCCACTGGACCCACCGGCATACCGCATGAGCTGGTCGGCGAGCGCGGAGGAGACGGGGCGCACCGCCTCGGCCGCCGTGGCGATCCCGACCGGCTGGCCGTCGACCGCGAGGTGGCGCAGCCGCGCGCCGGCGGTGCCCTGGGTGCGGTCGAACCAGTAGGAACCGTCCCACGTCACCACGGCGGTGTCGGCGCGGTCGACCTGCACGCTCCAGTGGTCGACCTGCCAGTACCGGCACGCCTGCCCGGCGACGGCGAACCGCGAGGGCTCCGCGAGCAGGAACCGGGCGGCGCCGCCGTTGTCGACGGTGATGTCGCGCTTGGCGTACTCCACGCACAGCGGGTCCCGGCCGGCGACGCCCAGCGGTGGTTGCTCCCCCTCGCCGTAGCGCAGGAACTGGCACTCCGAGGCGAACGGCGGCGCGGCATACGGCCCCACCGGTGCGGGTGCCGGGTCCGGCGAGGGGAGGGCCGAGGCCGGGGCGGTCGCGCACCCGAGGGCGCTCAGGGTCAGGGACAGCAGCAGCAGGGTCCGGCGCATACCCGGAAAACGACCCGGTGTGACGAGGGTTACGCGCCGGTAACCACCCGCGACCACATCGTGGACGACCCGCCGATCCCCCTGTGGCACAGGCGGGTTCGCCCCGCATGAGGGGGACAGGGCCCGCTGCCCTGCCGTGCCCCGGGCCGCCTGCACCACTGCGTGCACCGCGGCCTGTACCACCGGGGCCGCCCCGACACGGCAGGATGCACCCCATGACGTTCGCCCTCCGCCCGCAGCACGCCACCCGCTACGCCGCCCTGGCCCGGCTGCTCGTGCGCTACGGCCGCTCGGACCTGGTCTCCGGGGTCGGCATGGACGAGTTCCTCGAGGCGACCGAGCCGTCCGAGGACGCGGCGGCGAGCGCCGAGCAGCTGGCCCGCGACCTCGAGGCCATGGGCCCCACCTGGGTCAAGCTCGGCCAGCTGCTCTCCACCCGCGTCGACCTGCTGCCCGAGCCGTGGACCGACGCGCTGAGCCGGCTGCAGGACGACGTCGAGCCGATCCCGTTCGAGGACGTCGAACGCGTGGTCACCGAGGAGCTGGGCGTCTCGCTGCGCCACGGGTTCGCGTCGTTCGACCGCACGCCCCTGGCCGCCGCATCGCTCGGGCAGGTGCACCGCGCCGAGCTGCCCAGCGGCCGGCAGGTCGTGGTCAAGGTGCAGCGGCCCGGCGTGCGCGAGGTCGTCCGCGACGACATGGCGGCACTGACCGAGCTGGCGGAGCTCGCCGACGCGCACACCGAGCTCGGCCGGCGCTACGGCTTCAGCCAGCTGCTGGAGCAGTTCCGGCGCTCCCTGGCCGGCGAGCTCGACTACCAGCGCGAGGCCACCAACCTGACCCGGATGGCCGAGCTGACCGCGCCCTTCCCGCACCTGCTGGTCCCGGCACCGGTGCCCGACTACACCACCCGCAGCGTCCTGACCATGGACTTCATCCCGGGCCGCAAGGTCACCGCCGTCGGACCGCTCGGCCGGCTCGACCTCGACGGCCGGGAGCTCGT
>DASSPC010000249.1:0-3101 GCA_035699865.1 Oryzihumus sp.
GCTCCCGGTGAGGTTCAGTCCATGTACAGGGACATCGGCTCCGCCGACAGGCACCTCGACGTGCTGACCGGGCCGCAGGACACGACCCACGGCTGGGACCTGCTCGCCGCGCCAAACGGCCCGTGGACCACCGTCGCCGCGACCGTCGCCGCGTTCCTGGTCCGCACCACCTCGGCGTAAGGCCGCCCCATCTGGTCTGGCATGACCGGAGCCTAGCCAGCCTCTCGGCTACCGCTCATCGGCTGGAGAGTGCGGATCGCGGCATGTCAGGGCGGCTGCTGGGGCGATTCCAGGAGCTCGCTGGCGCCCATGCGCTCGGCCAACGCGCGAGGCGTAACACCTGAATTGTTGGCGTTGTCCGGGTCGGCGCCGGCCTCTAGGAGCAGGGCGACTGTGCTGCCTTGGCCGCGGGAATCGAAGAGCGCCCGCCACAGAGGTGTGTTTCCGAAGCGATCCCTAGGGTCCACAGGGGCTCCGGCCGCTAATAGAGCCCGCACCGCCTCAGCCTGAGACTGCTGAGCGGCGAAGTGGAGAGCCGTGAAGCCTTGCTTGTCTGCTAAGGCGAGGTCGTCCCCCGCCGACAGGCGCGCTTCGATTCCTGCGACGTCGCCTTCCAGGGCTCGGTAGTGCAGCTCCTGGCGACCCTCGCGATCCATGTGGTCAGTGTGGCCTCGAGGAACTGGTCCCGTCCGCCGGACACCAGCTGCGGCATACGCGGTCAGTGTTCGTTCTGATCCATCGCCGACTCCACCGCGATAAGACCTCCGAGTCGGGTCGACCTTGGCCACGGGGGCGTCTCGGGCTTCCGCGTCCAACTGAGATGGGCGATCGCGAATGTGCCGTCCGATGCGCGAAAGACCACAGAGTCACAGCCTTCGCACGTCGCGCTGGCTGTCAGGGCGAGCCCATGTAGTTCGTGGGCTGCGGCGATCTCCGACGTCGCTTCCACCTCGAAGGCACGCGCAGTGTTGCCTTCTAGCCGACGCCAGGGCTCGCGGAAGCCGGAGGGGGGCACAAGAGGCAGACTGCCACGGCTACCGCGCATTCACATGGCCGAAGGAACCGCGCGACCTGCGACCGCTCTAGATCAAGTACTTGTGGGTCACTCCGTGCGCGACGGTTTGCGGGGTTCGTTCCACCAGTCGCCGTCGCGTCGAGTGAAGCCGCCCGGTAGCCGTCCCACGGGTCAACAGCCGCGAGCACTGCACGCGCGAGGGGGTCGATCTTCTCCTCGCGCAGCGCCCATTCCCGCGCTGCGTCGGAGGAGTGCGTCACCTTGCGGAGGGTAGACGTGCCAGGGTCACGGCAGGCGACTCTCGGCAGTTCCGGACGTCACGCTTCGCGGCAAATGCCTGCGTCCGGTGCTTGCTGCACAAGCAGAAGCCAGTCGGCAGTGCAGGGTCACCGGCGCCTGCGAGGATGCGCGGATGAGCCTCGCGATCGCGATCTGCCAGCCCACCGCGTCCTCCGATCCCCGCGCCAACGGTGCAGAGGTCCGCCGCATGCTCCGACAGTCCGCCGCTGCGGGAGCGCGGCTCGCCCACTTCCCCGAAGGGTTCCTCTCGGGCTACGCAGTGGAGAACGTGACCGCGTGGGAGGACCTCGACTGGGCGCTGATACGCCGTGAGCTCGAGGATGTGGCGGCGCTGGCCGGCGAGCTCGGGATCTGGGTGGTGCTCGGGTCGGCTCACCCGCTGACCCCGCCGCAGTGGCCGCACAACAGCCTCTACGTGATCTCCAACGAGGGGAAGCTCGTCGACCGCTACGACAAGCGGAAGTGCTCCCATACCGAGGTAACCCGGTTCTACACGCCAGGCTTCGAGCCGGTGGTCTTCGACGTCGACGGGTTCCGCTTCGGCATGGCCATCTGCATCGAGATCAACTTCCCGGACCTGTTCGCCGACTACGACCGGCTCGGCGTCGACTGCCTGCTGTTGTCGGCCTTCCCGGTCGACTCGATCTTCGCGACCAAGGCCCGCGCCTACGCCGCGATCCACAACTACTGGCTAAGCCTTTCGGTGCCGGCACAGAGCACGCACCTGTTCCACTCCGGACTCATCGGGCCGCACGGCGAGATGCTGGCCAACGCCGGTGGTGAGGCCGGGCTGGTGGTCGCAACGCTCGACCGGGAAGACCCCGCACTCCACGGCGCACTCGCCATCGCCCGACCCTGGCGAGCAACGGCGCGAGCCGGCGACATCTACGAGGAGCGCCGGGTCAGCGACGAGCGCAGCCGGGTGCGCACCGAGTTCTGAGGGGCGTGAGCGCTGTTCGCGAACGCGCTGTCATCGGCAGATCTGGTGAACGACCTCTGGTCATTCGTCACGGCGAATAGGGACACACCCAGCAACACCAAGGATTTCGAGCACGCCACTCCCAGGCAGCTGAGCGCGCTGTCCGCCCAATAGGGACACACCCAGTCAGATCCGCGGCCGGTGCGGCGTGGGGGTTCAGGGATGCGCAGTCATCGGCCGGTGCATCAGCAGGCCCAGCGTCAGCCACAGCGCGGGCAGCCCCAGGCCGACCAGCGGCCCCAGAAGCAGCCCGGTCGCTGCCGCTCGCACCCGCGCGTGCGCCCGGCCGCGCCAGCGCGCGACGAGCGCGACCGTGAGGGTCACCTCAAGGACCAGCAGGATCTGGACCGCGACCGCGACGAGCTGTTGCCAATGGGAGACCGGGGCGCCCATTCCGGGGAGAACCACGCGGAGCATCACGGCGGTGCCGGCCAGCAGCCCCCCTGCCAACCAGGGCCACCGCAGCGGCCGTGGCGGGTCCAACGTGAATGCCCCGGGTGGCAGCGGCCCTGCCACCCGACGGCGGCGCCAGTGACGGCGTCGGGATCGGTCCATGCCTTGTGCGCCCCCTTCCCTGCCCGTCCGGGCCTGTAGCGCCGGCGGGTCTGAGCCGGACGTGTCAGGCCCTGCTGCGGGGCGCGCCCTCGCTCCCTGCTCGCTCAGCCGCCACGGTGGCGGCTGGTGTGAGCGTGCCCCGCTTGTGGCTCGTGGGGATCACCCTGAGGGCGCAGCACGACGGCGCGACCCGACCGGCCGAACGGTGCTTGTGCGCCGAGCCGGACCGTGCCCAACGTCGCTGGCCGCCTG
>DASSPC010000250.1:0-4410 GCA_035699865.1 Oryzihumus sp.
GAGCGGCTCGCCGGCGCCGACCATCTCCCGCAGCGAGAGCCGGTCCCGCCACGCGGCGAGGTCCTGCTGGATGAGCATGCGGTAGACCGTCGGCGGGGCGCAGAACGTGCTCACCTGCGCGGTCGCCATGGCCTCCAGCAGGGCCGGGCCGTCGAACCGGGCCTGGTTGACCACGAGGATCGTCGCCTCGGCGTTCCACGGGGCGAAGAACGAGCTCCACGCGTGCTTGGCCCAGCCGGGGGAGGAGATGTTCAGGTGCACGTCGCCGGGCTGCAGCCCGACCCAGTACATCGTCGACAGGTGCCCCACGGGGTAGGACAGGTGCGTGTGCTCGACCAGCTTGGGCTGCGCAGTCGTGCCCGAGGTGAAGTAGAGCAGCAGGGTGTCGTCACCCCGGGTGGGCCCGTCGGGGACGAGCTCCCCTGTGAACGAACGCGACTCACCGTATGCCGTCCAGCCGCTCCCGGCCTCGCCCACCGCGATGCGGGTGTAGTCGCCGGGCACCTGGGCGAACCGGCCGGTGTGTGCCGCGCCGGCGACGACGTGGCGCACCGCCCCCCGCTCGATGCGGTCGACGATGTCCTCGGCGGTCAGCAGGGTCGTCGCCGGGATGATGACGGCGCCCAGCTTGGTCGCGGCGAGCATGGTCTCCCACAGCTCGACCTGGTTGCCCAGCATGAGCAGCACCCGGTCACCCCGGCGCACCCCGAGCGAGCGCAGCCACGCCGCCACCTGCGCGGACCGCTGCGCCATCTCGGCATAGGTGATGCGGGCCTGGGTGCCGTCCTCCTCGATGACCCACAGTGCGGTCCGGGGCCCCGTCTGCGGCGTGGCGGCGACCACGTCGAACCAGTCCAGCGCCCAGTTGAAGTGCTCCGGGCGGGGCGGCTCGTAGCCGGCCAGTGCCGCGTCGTAGTCGGTGCGCTGCGCCAGCAGCAGGTCGCGTGCGGCGCGGAAGGTGGTGTGGGCCTCGGCCATGTGCCGACCCTAGCCACGACGGCGCGCCGTGGCAGCGTGTGAGCGGCATCCAACCGCGCTGGGCCCAGAATCGTCACAAGGGCATGGAGATGACGACGGCACCGGTCCGGGTGGGCCGTCGCGTCCCCCGCCGGGGAGGGGCGCAGGTGCAGTCGGCAGCGACCGAGGCGGCGGTGCGGCAGGTCTACGCCGCCCACTACGGCCTGCTCGCCGGCTGGGCGGCTCGCCTCCTCGGGGACCGTGACCTGGCCCATGACCTGGCGACGGAGGCCTTCGTGCGGCTGATCCGTGACTGGGACCTGGTGGACGAGCCCAAGGCCTGGCTCTACGCGACGACCGCGAACCTGGTGCGCGACCACTGGCGGCGGCGCGGGCGGGAGGCCACGGCATACGACCGGTTCTCCGCGGGCCGGCCGCCGCAGGAGGCGGCGCCCGGACCGGACCAGGCCGAGCGGCTCACCGTCCGCGACGCCGTGCTCGCGCTGCCGGACCGGCTCCGGGCGGGGGTGCTGCTCTACTACTTCGCCGACCTGAGCGTCGCCCAGGTCGCCGCGCACCTGGGCCGGTCCGAGGGTGCGGTCAAGCGGGACCTGTTCGACGCGCGGGCCCGGATGGCCCGGCTGCTGGAAGGTGTGCGATGAGCAAGGACGAGCCCCGGCCCGGGTCGGTCGAGGAGCTGTTCGCCCGGGAGCGGGCGCTGGTCACCGACCTGCCCGCCGACGAGGAGCGCTGGCAGCGGATCGTGCAGGCAGCGCGGTGGCGACGCCGCAGCCACCGGCAGCGGTATGCCGGGGCCGCCGCTGCCGTGGCCCTGCTCGCCGCAGGGGTCGCCTGGGGGACGACGCACGGGAGCGGCGCGCCGCCACTCCCGGCGGCGACGACCGTCGCCACCCCCGGGCCCACGCAGGCGACCCCGCCGGCGCCCAGCACCTCGGTGCCCGCGCCGTCACCGACCGCCACCGCGGTGCCCGGTCTGGCCCGCGGTGCCGCGGTGCCGAAGGACTTCGCCGTCCTCTCGCTGAGCAACGCCGGGCACGGGCGCGTCTACGCCATGGGTGACGCCTCGTGCGGGCACGGGGTGCGCTGCCCGGTGCTGGCCGGCTCCGCCGACGAGGGGCGCACGTGGGCGGTCGTGCACTCCTTCGACGCACGCACGGTCCCTGATGCCGACGTCGTCGGTGCCTCGGTGCAGCCGGCGAGCGTGCTGAGCCAGGTGCGGTTCGCCACCCCGGAGATCGGGTGGGTGTTCGGCGGCGGGGCGATGCAGACCCGCGACGGAGGACGCACCTGGGCGCCCTACCCGCACAGCGGTGACGCGGTCGTGGCGCTCGAGACCGACGGCCAGCAGGTCGTGGTCGTGACCGGGCAGCACTGCGGCACGGGCTCCTGTTCCGGCCAGCTCACCCTGGCCACCGACTCGGTCGCCCAGCCGCACGGGGTGGCCGGTGGTGGCGCCTCGGCCGACCTGGGCCGGGGGTGGAACGAGCCGGTCCTCGCGCTCGGTGGCGGCCAGCCCGTCGTCAGCGTCTGGACCCCGGTCGGCGGCGTCCTGCTGCAGGTGCAGGACACCGAGTCGCTCTCACCCGGCTCGCAGGGCCCCGTCTGCCGCGGCGGTGGCGCCGAGGTGGTGACCACGGACGCATCGGCGCACCCCGGCCTCGTCGGGCTGTGCACCACCCAGGGCGCAGCGGGCTCGCTCGGCTACGCCGTGAACACCAGCCCCGACGGCCTGACCTGGAGCGTGGTCGACGCCCAGTCGCTCACGCTGGTCAACGCCGGGCACATCGCGCTGGCGGCCGCCGACCGCAGCAACCTGCTCGCCGTCTCCGGCGGCAACCCCTCGATCCACGGCTCCCTGAAGGTCAGCCACGACGGCGGCCACACGTGGGTGGTCCCGGCCGGCGCGCCCCCGATGCCCACGATGGGGTGGCGCTGGGTGGGTGCCCCCGGAGGCGCGACGTTCTACGCCCTCGGCGGCTCCGGCCCGGCGTACTGGGTCAGCCACGACCACGGTGACCACTGGCAGAAGGTGACGATCGGCTGAACCCGTTGCCACGACACGCGATCGTCACATGAGGCATGACATCCTCTAGGCATGACGGACACGGCCTCCCGCCCCGGCGCCGACCTGGCCCGGTGGGAGGCCGACGTCGTGCTCCGGGACGGCTCGGTGGCGCACGTGCGCCCGATCCGGCCCGACGACGCCGACGGCATCCGCCGGTTCCACGCCCGGCAGTCGCCGGAGTCGATCTACATGCGCTTCTTCGCGCCGATCAAGCAGCTCTCCGAGCGGGACGTGCAGCGGTTCACCCACGTCGACTACGTCGACCGGGTGGCGCTGGTGGCCACGGTGCGAGGGGAGATCATCGGCATCGCCCGCTACGACAAGATCGACGCGACGACGGCGGAGGTGGCGTTCAACATCTCCGACGCCTTCCAGGGCCGGGGCGTCGGCTCGGTGCTGCTCGAGCACCTGGCCGCGATCGCCCACGAGCTCGGCGTCGGCAAGTTCGTCGCCGACGTGCTCCCGCAGAACCGCAAGATGATCGGCGTCTTCACCGAGGCCGGCTACGAGGTCGAGCACCACTACGACGACGGGGTCATCGCGGTCTCCTTCCGGATCGAGCCGACCGAGCAGTCCCAGGCGGTGCGCCTGGCCCGGGAGCACCGCGCCGAGTCGGTCAGCATGCACTCGGTGCTCTTCCCGGACTCGATCGCGGTGGTCGGCGCGAGCCGCCGGTCGGACTCGATCGGGCACCAGCTGCTGCACAACGTCCTCGCCGGCGGGTTCACCGGCCGGGTCCACGCCGTCAACCCCGAGGCGCTGGAGGTCCTGGGCCTGGAGTCGCACGCCAAGGTCAGCGACATCCCCGACGAGGTCGACCTCGCCGTCGTGGCGGTCCCCGCGGAGGCGGTGCTCGACGTGGTGCGCGACTGCGCCGACGCGGGGGTCAAGGCCCTGCTGGTCGCCTCCGCCGGCTTCGCCGAGGTCGGCCCGGAGGGGGAGCAGCGCCAGCGCGAGCTGCTGCGCACCGCGCGCGACGCCGGCATGCGGGTCATCGGGCCCAACTCCTTCGGGGTGATCAACTCCCACCCGGCGGTGCGGCTCAACGCCTCGCTGGCGCCGGCGCTGCCGCCGCCGGGCACGTTCGGGCTGTTCGCCCAGAGCGGCGCCCTCGGCATCGCGGTCCTGGCCTCGGCCGCCCGGCGCAACCTCGGCGTCTCGGTGTTCGCCTCCGCCGGCAACCGCGTCGACGTCTCGGGCAACGACTTCATGCAGTACTGGATCGACGACGCCGACACCCACGCGGTGGGCCTGTACCTCGAGTCCATGGGCAACCCGCGCAAGTTCAGCCGGATCGCCCGGGCCCTGGCCCTCACCAAGCCGGTGATCGTGGTCAAGTCAGGCATCAGCTCGTACGGCGTGCCGCC
>DASSPC010000251.1:0-4732 GCA_035699865.1 Oryzihumus sp.
CCGGGGAGCTGGTCACGCTCCGCAAGCCCCGGGCCAAGGCAAAGGGTCAGACGCGATGAAGGAAGACCACCTGGTCGACTCGATCTTCGGCGACGCCGAGGGCCAGGCCCCGAGCCCTCCGGTGCAGCGCACCGCACCACCCGTCGGACCGACCCGGGCGCAGCACCGTCAGGCCATGGCGCGGCAGCAGCGCGAGCAGCGCAGGCGGGCCCGGCGGCGGCGCAGCCGGCGCTTCCTCGTCCTCACGCTCTCGCTGGTCCTCGTCGGCGGCGCGGCCTTCGGAGCCACGCAGTACCTGCGCCCGCTGGTCGCCAGCCTGACCGCGAGCAAGGACTGGACCGGGTCGGGCACCGGCGCGGTGACGATCGAGGTCCATGACGGGGACTCCGGGCGGGCCATCGGCGCCACCCTGGAGAAGGCCGGCGTGGTCAAGACCGCCTCGGCCTTCTCCGACCTCGCCGAGGGCAACCCGCAGGCCGCCTCGATCCAGCCCGGCAGCTACCAGCTCCGGCTGCACATGAGCGCGTCGGCGGCCCTGGCGATGCTGCTGGACCCCAGGAACCGCACGGTGCCTCGGGTGACCCTGCGCGAGGGCCTGTGGAAGAGCGAGGTCTTCGCGACCCTGAGCAAGGCCACAGGGGTCAGGGTCGCCGACTACGAGGCGGCCGCGAAGCAGCCGGAGCTGCTGGGCCTGCCCGCGGCGGCCAGGGGCAACGTCGAGGGCTACCTGTTCCCGGCGACCTACGAGTTCCCGCCCAAGGCCACCGCCGCCGAGCAGCTGCGGATCATGGTGAGCAAGTCGGTGGCCGAGCTGCAGCAGCTCGGGGTCAACCCGGCGTCGATGGAGCGCACCGTCATCATCGCGAGCATCGTCGAGGCCGAGGGCATGCGTGACGCCGACCGGCCCAAGATCGCCCGGGTCATCGAGAACCGCCTGGCGCGGAAGATGAACCTGCAGATGGACTCCACGGTCAGCTACGGCGTGCAGCACCGCGCGATCACGACCACCAACGCCGAGCGGGCCGCGAACAACGGCTACAACACCTACCGCGTGGCGGGGCTGCCGGTCGGCCCGATCAGCAACCCCGGCGCGGCCTCGATCCAGGCGGCGGCACACCCGGCGGCCGGTCCGTGGCTCTACTTCGTCGCGGTCAACCCCGAGACGGGGGAGACGCGCTTCGCGACGGACGCGGCCAGCCACGCGGCCAACGTCAAGCTCTTCCAGCAGTGGTGCAGCGCGCACCCGGGCAAGTGCTGAGCCGGTCCGGACACCTCGCGGCCGTCCTCGGGTCGCCGGTGGTGCACTCGCTCTCGCCCGCCCTGCACAACGCGGCCTACCGTGCGCTGCGACTGGACTCCTGGCGCTACTGCGCCCACGAGGTCCGCGAGTCCGCGCTGGTGGACTTCGTCA
Source organism: Oryzihumus sp. (assembly GCA_035699865.1). Taxonomy (GTDB): domain Bacteria; phylum Actinomycetota; class Actinomycetes; order Actinomycetales; family Dermatophilaceae; genus Oryzihumus. The sequence goes on from DASSPC010000251.1 coordinate 1,412, forward strand.
GCGGCCTCGGGCCCGAGTGGGCGGGGCTGTCGCTGACGATGCCGCTCAAGGAGGTGGCCTTCCGGGTCGCCGACGAGGTGTCGCCGGTGGCCCGGGAGGTCGGCGCGATCAACACGCTGGTGCGCCTGCCCGGTGACGGCTGGGCGGCGCACAACACCGACGTCCACGGCGTCGAGCAGGCCCTGGCCGGGGCCGGGCTCACCACGCTCGAGGAGGCCGTGGTCCTGGGCTCCGGGGCCACCGCCCGCTCGGTGCTGGCCGCGCTGGCCCGGCTGGGCGCCCGCCGCGTGACCTTCGCCGTGCGGGACCGGGCCAGGCCCGAGACGCTGGCGCACGCGGAGCGGGCCGGCGTCGAGGCGCAGGTCCGGCCCCTGGCCGACGTCCCCCGCCTGGCCACGGCCACGCCACTGGTGGTGAGCACCCTGCCGGGCGGGACGGGGGAGCAGGTCGCCGCCGACCTCGCCGCCGCGGTCCCCCCCGGCAGCTGGCCCGGAACCGCTGCGGGGAGCGGACCGGTCCTGTTTGATGTGGTCTACGCGGGCTGGCCCACGCCGCTCGCGCGGACGTTCTCGGACAGGGGGTCGGTCGTCGTGTCGGGCTTCGAGATGCTGCTGCACCAGGCGGGCGCGCAGGTCGAGCTGATGACCGGCCTGGAGCCGCCGCTGGAGGTCATGCGCGCTGCCGGCCTGGCCGAGCTGGCCCGGCGATGACCGTCGCCGGCACGGCGCCCTGGTGGCTCGTCGCCGTCGTGGCCATGGCCGGCGCCGCCGTCGGTGAGGTCGCCGCCCGCCGGCTCGCCACCGGGGGCTACCGCCGCGAGGACGAGCAGCACCTGCCCGTGCCGCCGCACCGCTGGTGGGTGCCGGTCCTGCTGGCGCTGGTGTGGGGGAGCCTGGCCTGGCGCTTCGGTGCCGTCGGGCACCTGGCGGTGCTGCCGGCATACCTGTATCTCGGGGTGCTCGGGGTGGTGCTGGCCGCGATCGACGCCGACGTGCACCGGCTGCCGGACGCGCTGGTGCTGCCCTCCTACCCCGTCGCGCTCGTGCTCCTCGCCGGGGCGTCGTGGGGGACCGGCGACTGGTGGTCGCTGGTGCGCGCCGCGCTGGCCGGGGCGGCGCTGTGGCTGGCCTACCTCGTCCTCGCCCTCATCTCCCCCGGCGGCCTCGGTTTCGGCGACGTCAAGCTCGCCGGGGTCCTCGGCCTGTACCTCGGCTGGCTCGGCTGGGGGCCGGTGGTCCTGGCGACGCTGGCCGCGTTCCTGCTCGGCGGCCTCGCCGGCGTGGTGCTGCTGCTCGGTCGCCGGGTGACCCGCCACTCCCACATCGCCTTCGGCCCGGCCATGCTCGCCGGCGCGTGGCTGGTCGTGTGCGTGCCGGTCCAGCTCCTGACCGGGTCGCCGACGGGCTGAGCCTGCATGGGAGGATCACCGGCATGCTGCGTTGGTTGACTGCCGGTGAGTCCCACGGCCCCGCCCTCGTCGCGGTCCTGGAGGGGCTGCCGGCGGGGGTGGAGGTGACCAGTGGGGACGACGCGGCGGCCCTGGCGCGCCGTCGCCTCGGCTACGGTCGCGGCGCCCGGATGAAGTTCGAGCAGGACGCGGTGGAGTTCCTCGGCGGCCTGCGCCACGGGATCACCCTCGGCTCGCCCATCGCGATCCGGGTCGGCAACTCCGAGTGGCCCAAGTGGCAGACCGTGATGAGCCCGGACCCGGTCGACGCCGAGGCCTTCGCCGCGGCGGACGACGTGGGCGCCCCGCAGGAGGTCGGCCGCAACAAGCCGCTGACCCGCCCGCGCCCGGGCCACGCCGACCTGGTCGGCATGCAGAAGTATGGCTTCGACGACGCCCGGCCGGTGCTGGAGCGCGCGTCCGCCCGCGAGACCGCGGCCCGGGTCGCCCTCGGTGCCGTGGCTGCCCGGTTCCTCCAGCAGGCCTACGGCATCCGCCTGGTTGCACACACGGTGGCCATCGGCGCCGCAGCGGTCGCCGACGACGCGCCGGCGCCGACCCCGGACGACGTGGCCGGGCTCGACGCCAGCCCGGTGCGCAGCCTCGACGTGCCCGGCACGACCGCCATGGTCGCCGAGATCGAGGCCGCCAAGAAGGACGGCGACACCCTCGGCGGGGTGGTGGAGGTCCTGGCCTACGGGCTGCCCCCGGGCTTGGGCTCGCACGTGCACTGGGACCGGCGGCTCGACGCCCAGCTCGCTGCCGCGCTCATGGGCATCCAGGCGATCAAGGGGGTCGAGGTGGGTGACGGGTTCCGCACCGCGGCCCGCCGCGGCTCTGCCGCCCACGACGAGATGGAGCGCGACGACACCGGCTCCATCCGCCGCCGCACCGGCCGGGCCGGTGGCACCGAGGGCGGCATGTCCACCGGTGAGGTGCTGCGGGTGCGGGCGGCGATGAAGCCGATCAGCACCGTCCCCCGCGCCCTCGACACGGTGGACGTGGCCGGCGACGAGCCGGCGACCGCGATCCACCAGCGCTCCGACGTGTGCGCCGTGCCCGCGGCCGGGGTGGTCGCCGAGGCCATGGTCGCGCTCGTGATCGCCCAGGCGTGCGTCGAGAAGTTCGGCGGCGACAGCGTCGCCGAGACCGCCCGCAACCACGCCGGCTACTTGGCGTCCATCCCCGAGGGGATGCGCTCGTGGTGACCTCCGGTATGGCGTCCGCCTCCGCCGCGGACAGGCCCGCCACGCGCCCGGTCGCCGTGCTCATCGGCCCGCCCGGGTCCGGCAAGACCGTGGTCGGTCGCGCGCTCGCCGAGCTGCTCGGGGTCGCCCTGCGCGACACCGACGAGGCGGTCGAGCAGGCCGAGCAGCGCAGCATCTCCGACATCTTCGTCGAGGACGGCGAGCCACGGTTCCGCGAGCTCGAGCGCCAGGAGGTGGCGGCCTCGCTCGCCGGCCACACGGGGGTGCTGTCCCTGGGTGGGGGAGCGGTCATGGACCCGGCCACCGCGGAGGCGCTGGCCGGACACACCGTGGTGTTCCTCGAGGTCGGCATCGCCGACGCCGCCAAGCGGGTCGGCTTCGACCGCAGCCGGCCGCTGCTGATGATGAACCCCCGCGCGCAGTGGGTGCGGCTCATGGATGCCCGCCGCCCGACCTACGAACGGCTGGCCACCCTGCGCGTCAACACAGCCGGTCGCACGCCGCAGGACATCGCCGCCGAGATCGCCGAAGCCCTGGGGGAGCAGCAGTGACCGAGCAGACCCGGATCAGCGTGGGCGGGGACTACGACGTCGTCATCGGCACCGGCCTGCTGGCCGAGCTGCCCGGCCTGCTCGGTGAGGGCGTGGAGCGGGTGCTGGTCATCCA
>DASSPC010000252.1:0-10198 GCA_035699865.1 Oryzihumus sp.
GCCACACCGACACCGCCACAAGGCTGATGCCGATGACGATCGACCCGATGCCGATGGTCCACCGGGCGCCCCACGCGTCACCGATCCAGCCGATGATCGGTGCGCCCAGCGGCGTGCCGCCCATGAAGATCGCCATGTAGAGGGCCATCACCCGGCCACGCATCTGCGGGGCCACGCTCAGCTGCACCATGGAGTTGGCGCTCGTGAGGACCGTCAGGGCGCTCAGGCCCACCGGCACCAGCAGCACCGCGAACCAGAGGTAGGTCGGCGCCAGGGCGGCGGCCGCCGTGGAGACGACGAACCCGCCGAGGGCGACCAGCAGGATCCGCAGCCGGGGACGCGGGCGACGCGCCGAGAGCAGCGCCGCCGAGAGCGACCCGATGGCCATGATCGAGCCGAGCAGGCCGTACTCCCCCGCGCCCTTGTGGAACACGGCCGTGGCCATGAGCGCCGTCGTCATCTGGAAGTTCATCCCGAACGTGCCGAGCACGAACACGATGGCCATGATCAGCATGAGGTCCGGGCGGCTGCGCACGTAGCGCACGCCCTCCACGATCTGGCCCTTGCCGCGCGCGCGGGGAGCCGGCTTGAGCTCACCGACCCGCATCCGCCAGAGCGCGACGAGCACCGCGACGAAGGTCAGGGTGTTGATGAGGAAGGCCGGCCCGGTGCCCGCGGCGGCGATCAGCAGCCCGGCCACGCCGGGGCCGATCAGGCGGGCGGCGTTGAAGGAGGCGCTGTTGAGCCCGACGGCGTTGGCGAGCTCGTCGCGCGGCACCATCTCGGACACGAAGGTCTGCCGGGCCGGGTTGTCCACCGCGGTCGCCACGCCCTGGAGGAACGCGAGCGCGTAGACGTGCCAGAGCTGAACGGTGCCGGTCACCACGAGCACGCCGGTCAGCGCCGACGTGAGCGCGAGCGAGCTCTGGGTCACGGTGAGGATGCGCCGCTTGTTGAACCGGTCGGCGATCATGCCCGACCACGGGGCGAGCAGGAGCAGCGGCAGGAACTGCAGGCCGGTGACGATGCCGAGCGCCACCGAGGAGTGGTGGGTGAGCTCGGTCAGGACCAGCCAGTCCTGGGCGACCCGGCCCATCCACGTGCCGACGTTGGAGATGAGCGCGCCGGCGGCGTAGACCCGGTAGTTGTAGATGGCGAGGGAACGGAAGGTGGGGCTCACTGTCCCGCCACCCTCAGCAGGATCTCGCTCGCCCTGGTGAGGACCTCACGCTCCTCGGCGGACAGGCCCTTGATCCGGCTGGCCATCCACTCGTCCCGGCGGCGCCGGATGTGCTTGAGCGTGCGCGCACCCTCCGGCGTGAGCGACAGGATCACCTGGCGGCCGTCGGTCGGGTCGTCGGCGCGCAGGACGAGCCCCCGCTCGACCAGGGCCGCGACGGTGCGGCTCATGCTCGGTGCGCTCACCCGCTCGATGTCCGCGAGCTCGCGCGGGGTGCGGGGCGTCTCCTCGAGCCGTGCCATCACGCTGAACTGGTGCGGCGCCACGAGGTCGGTGCTCTCGAAGCGGACCCGCCGGCTGATCCTCATGCAGGCCAGTCGCAGGTCGTTGGCCAACGTCGCGAGAGAGGTCGACGTCGGCGCCTTCGCCTTGGTGGTCATGCTGCCTCCCTGATGTCGTTAGCATAACTCATTACCTGTGCTAAGTATTCCGACTCTACCCCGTGCAACGCGAAGCGGCGGGCCCATGGAGACCATGGACCCGCCGCTCACCACTGACCGCCGAAGCGGCCCTGCTCACTTCACGCCGAGGATCTCCTTGACCGGGTCGATCGCGAAGTAGACGACGAACAGCGCCGACACCAGCCACATGATCGGGTGCAGCGTGCGGGCCTTGCCGCGCACCAGCTTGATCAGCACGTAGAGCACGAACCCGGCGCCGATGCCCACCGTGATCGAGTAGGTGAACGGCATCAGCACGATGGTGAGGAACGCCGGGATCGCGATCTCCAGGTCGTCCCAGTCGATGCCCTTGACCTGCTGCATCATCAGGAAGCCGACCACGACCAGCGCCGGGGTGGCCGCCTCGTAGGGCACGACCGCGACGAGCGGGGCGACGAACGTCGACGCCAGGAAGAGGAGGCCGGTCACCACCGCGGCCAGACCGGTGCGGGCACCCTCGCCCACGCCGGCCGCGGACTCGATGAAGCCGGTGTTGCTGCTGACGCTGCCAACGCCACCCGCGGCAGCGGCCAGGCCGTCCACCACGAGGATCTTCTGGGCGCCGATCGGGTTGCCGTCCTTGTCGAGCAGGCCGCCCTCGGCGCCGATCGCCACCATCGTGCCCATCGTGTCGAAGAAGTCGGCGAGCACGAGGGTGAACACGAGCAGCGCCGCCGAGACGATGCCGATCTTGGAGAAGGAGCCCAGCAGGGAGAAGTGGCCCAGCAGGCCGAAGTCAGGGATGTCGAAGGCGTTGTCGGGCATCTTCGGCACGTTGAGGCCCCACCCGGTCGGGTTGACGACCTTGCCGGTCTTGTCGGTCTGGCCGCCGATGTTGAACGTCCACTCGACGAGCATCGCGAGCAGGGTGGCGCCGACGATGCCGTAGAGGATGGCGCCCTTCACCCGCTTGACCATCATCACGATGATGGCGACGAGCCCGGCGATGAAGACCAGCAGCGGCCAGCCGGCGAGGAAGCCGCCGATGCCCAGCTCGACCGGAACGGGGCCGGACACCGGCTTGCGCACGAAGCCGGAGTCGACCAGGCCGATGATCGTGATGAACAGGCCGATGCCCACGCTGATGGCGACCTTGAGCTGCGCCGGCACGGCACGGAAGACCGCCTGCCGGAAGCCGGTGAGCACCAGCACCGTGATGATGATGCCCTCGATGACCACCAGCCCCATGGCGTCGGCCCAGGTCATCTGCGGGAGCTTGGCGATCCCGAACGTCACGAAGGCGTTCAGGCCCAGGCCGGCGGCGATGGCCAGCGGGTAGTTGGCCACGACCCCCATGAGCAGGCTCATGACGCCCGCGACGAGGGCGGTGGCCGCGGCCACCATGGCCAGGTTCGGCGCGTTACCGCCGCCGAGGAAATGGCCCGTGCCATCGGTCTGGGTGCCGATGATCAGCGGGTTCAGCACCACGATGTAGGCCATCGTGAAGAAGGTGGCGAACCCGCCGCGCACCTCCCGCCCGATCGTCGAGCCTCGTTCGGTGATGCGGAAAAAGTTGTCGAGGGCCCCTCGCGCAGCAGTGGGCCGTGGCGACGTGACGGTTGACGGCATGGCCTACAGGGTAGGGGGTGGATGCGCAACCCCTCGCATCTATCCGCTTACAGTGTGGGGGTGACCACCCCGCCGATCCCCGACCCGCAGCCCCTGAAGGTCAGGACCACGCGGGTCGTCGAGGTCGGCATCGCCATCTGGGCGCTCGCCCTCGTGGTCACCCTCGCAGTGCCCGCCCTGCACACCGGGTCCCGGCACTGGTGGCCGTGGACCTGCGTCGCCGGCGTCGTGCTCGGCTTCATCGGGTGGAGCTACGTGCGGCGCGGCCGCGGCAACGCCGCCGACGCCTGACCCCACGCCGGTATCCCGGGTCAGGACTCCCAGCGCCAGGTCGCCCCGGTCAGCTCCTCGCTGCGGTCCCACAGCTTGGCCGCCAGCGCCTCGTCCTGCGCGAACGTGCTCAGCCGGGCCGGGCCGATGGGGCCGCGGGTCTCCCCCAGCCACTGCGGACCGGTGTAGGACCCGGGCGCGGCGGCGGTGGCGGCATACAGGCTGGGGTTCGCGCCGGCTGCGGCGGACTGGAAGGCCAGCCGCAGCGCAGCCGGGGCGAGCGCGCGGATGACCGGGTTGGCGCCCATGCCCTGGGTGTCGGTGACCAGGCCGGTGGCGGAGACACCGGGGTGGGCCATGGTCGAGGTCAGGTGCGGCGCGCGCGAGGCCGCCCGGCGCTGCAGCTCGGCGCCGAACAGGAGGTTGGCCAGCTTGGAGTTGCCGTAGGCCGGGCCGGGGCGGTAGCTCTCGGCCGGGTTCCCGTCGAGGACCGCCTCGGTGCCCCAGTGGTGGCGGATCGAGGAGACCGTCACCACCCGCGGCGCGGGCGCGGCCAGCAGCGCCGGCAGCAGGCCCGCGGTGAGGGCGAAGTGGCCGAGGTGGTTCGTGCCGAACTGCAGCTCGAAGCCGTCGCTGGTGCCCTGCCAGGTCGGCGGGGTCATCACGCCGGCGTTGTTGACCAGCAGGTCGAGCGGACCATCCCACTCCCCCGCGAGGCGTGCGACCGACTGCAGCGAGGACAGGTCGAGGTGGCGGACCTCGAGGTCGACCCCGGGCACGCCCTCACGGATGCGCTGCGCGGCGGCCTCACCGGCGCCGGCGTTGCGACAGGCCAGGGTGACACGGGCGCCGTGGCGGGCGAGCGCGGCGACGGTGTGCCAGCCGATGCCGGAGTTGGCACCGGTGACGAGGGCGCGGACGCCGTCGAGGGCGGGCAGGTCGGACGGGGTCCAAGGCATGCCGGCAAGGCTACCCGTGGGTAGTCAGGCCGGCGCCGTGATGTGGACCTCAGACGAGGGCGTCGTAGGCGAACTCGTCGACGATGGGCTCGTCGTGCGGCGCGGGTTCGGGCCGCTCGACGTCGACCTCGCTGTGTGCGCCGCAGCCGTGGTCAAGGCTCACGACGCGACCGTCGGAAGGTGACCAGGCGTTGGCGCAGACGCCGAAAAAAGAGCGCAGCGCACCTGCCATCGGCACGAAGAAGCCACAGCTGGAGCACGGCGCGGGGGCCTGCTCGGCGACCGGGGTGCTCGGGCCGTTCTCGCCGTCGTACCAGCGCTGGGCGGCCTCCTCGCGACCCTCGGCGGACAGGACGCGCTTGCGGCCGAGGCCGAGCTCCCACTGCGCCATCTGGTCGACGTCCTCGTCGCCGGTGGCCTCGAACCCCTGCTCGAGGCGGGGGTCCTGCTCGATGTAGGGCAGCACGTCGCCCGCGCCGAGGTCGCCGGGCGCCAGCCGCTCGGCGTAGGGCAGCCACTCCGGGGACAGCAGGGCACCCTCGCCGGGGACCAGGTTGGTCTCGCAGACGGTGACCTTCTTGGCCCGCGGGGCCCGCGCCACGGTGATCGCCCAGCGCCAGCCCGGGTAGGCCGGTGCTGTGCACGCGAAGAAGTGGGTCGCGAGGCGCTCCTCGTCCATGACGCAGCCGAGGTGCTCGCCGACGGTGCCGCGCTCGGCGATGCCCTCGGCGGCCTCGCGGGCGAGGTCGACCGCGCTGCGGAGGGTGCCGTCTTCCTTGGGTGGCATGCGATCAGCCCACCGAGCCGTCGAGCTGGTCGGCCACGCCGCGCAGCACCTTGGCGATCTTGGCCGCCTGTGCCTTGTCCGGGTAGCGCCCGCGACGGAAGGAGTTGGAGGCGGCGTCGAGCAGCTTGATGGCGTCCTCGCAGACGACTGCCATCTGGTCGGCCGGGAGGCGCTTCTTCTCGTGCACCGAGGCCGCCACCGACGGCGCCGGCTCGAGGACGCGCACCGACAGCGCCTGGGCGCCGCGGCGGCCCTCGACGATGCCGAACTCGACCCTGGTGCCGCCCTTGAGCGTGGTGACACCGGCCGGAAGGGCGTTGGCGTGCAGGAACACGTCACCGCCCTCGTCGTCGCTGAGGAAGCCGAAGCCCTTCTCCGCGTCGTACCACTTGACCTTGCCCGTCGGCACAGTCCACCTCTTGCTCGTCAGGTCCACCCGCTCCCGGCTGGTGGCCGGGCATGGCTGATTGGCGCACGTTGCGCTCGACCAAGGCTATCCGCCCGCGGTGGCCCCAGAAAATCGGTTTCGACCTGTCGGTGGCCGCCAAGACAATGTGGGCCGTGACGACCGCCGCCCAGCCCCGCCCCTCGCTCGCCTCGTTCTGGCACGACCTGCCGCGCGAGGGCAAGCTCATGCTGTCCACGGTGGCCATCGAAACCCTGGGCACGGGGCTGGTCCTGCCCTTCGGCGTCATCTACGCCCACGAGGTGCGGCACTTCTCCCTCGAGACCACCGGCGTGCTGCTGGCGATCCCCGCGTTCGTCGGCATGGCCATCGTCGGCCCGGCCGGCTCGCTGATCGACCGGCTGGGCGCACGGCGCGTCATCCTGCCCGCGATGGTGGCCCAGATGCTCGGCAACGTGCTGCTGGCGTTCGCCACCACGCCGGCCGTCGCCGCAGTCGCGCTGACCCTGCTCGGCGCCGCGGGCGGCATCTTCTGGCCCGGCTTCAACGCGATGATCGCCAGCGTCGTGCCCAGCGGCATCCGCCAGCGCTACTTCGGCATCAACTTCACCCTGGTCAACCTCGGCATCGGCATCGGCGGGCTGATCTCCGGCTCGATCGTCGACGTGCACCGGCCGGGCACGTTCATGGCCATCTACCTCGGCAACGCGGTGACGTTCCTCGCCCCGTTCACGATGCTGCTCGGCCCGCTGCGCCACGTCACCGGCAAGGTCGAGCACGAGGCCGACGAGGACGGTGCCGCGCCGGCCACGACGAGCTACCTCACGCTGCTGCGCGACCGCGCGCTGCGCCCGGTCATCCTGCTGACCTTCCTGTCGGCGTTCGTCGGCTACGCCCAGATGGAGGCCGGGTTCACCGCGTTCGCCCGCGTGGTCGGCGAGGTCACCCCGCGCACCATCGGCGCGGCGTTCGCCGTCAACACCGCGACCATCGTCGTGCTGCAGCTGTTCGTGCTCCAGCGGATCGAGGGACGTCGCCGCACCCGCGTGGTCCTGGTGCTCTGCGCGATCTGGGGCCTGTCCTGGATGTCGCTCGGCCTGGCGGGCCTGGTGCCGGGCACGGCGGCCGCCACCGCGCTGGTCATCGCCTGCGCGGGCATCTTCGCCCTCGGCGAGACCCTGCTGCAGCCGACCATCCCCGCGATCACCAACGACCTGTCCCCCGACCACCTGCGCGGCCGCTACAACGCGATCATGTCGGCCGCGTTCCAGGGCGCGGCCATCATCGGGCCGGCCGTGGCCGGCGTGATGATCGGCGCGCGGCTCGACCTGGCCTTCATCGCCATGCTCATCGGCGGCTGCGCCGTGATGGCCGTGCTGGCGATGGCGGTCGAACGCCGGATCCCCGCCCACGCCAACGGCGTGGCCGCGGAGGCGCCGGAGCCGGCCACGGCCACCGACCCGATGCCGGCGGCGGTGCCGCTGGTCTCGGCCGAGGGCTGACCGGCCTCGCAGGGGTCAGCGGGTGCTGACCCCCCAGGGGGCCGACCACACCTGACCGGGCTCGAGCACGAGCAGGTCCTGGCCGGTCGCGAACGCGTTGGGCGGGCAGGTCATCGGCTCGACCGCGAGCCCGCTCCGCCGGGACTGCTCCCCCGCGAGGGTGTCCCCGGTGAACACCTGCACCCACCGGTATGCCGGGTCGCCCCACACGGTGACGGTCCGCTCACTGCCGGGCCGGGTCAGCCGCACCCGCCATCGCCCGTCCTGCCCCGGCACCAGGTCGGTGAAGGCGGTGTCCAGGACGGTGCCCGCCACGGGCCGCCCGTCACGGAAGTCGAACGGGCCCTCGGCCACCGGCTCGGTGCCGGTGGGCAGCAGACGGTCGTCGACCAGCAGCCTCCGCCCTGCGGACACGCTCAGGGTCAGCTCGTCGACGCGGTCCTCACCGGTGGTCAGGTAGGGGTGGGCACCGAAGCCGAACGGCGCCGCGGTGGGTCCGACGTTGTGCGCCCGCGGCGTGACCGTGAGGCCGTCCTCGTCGAGCTCGTAGGCGACCTCGAGGTCGAGGCAGCCGCCCCAGCCCTGCTGCGGGCGCAGGCGGTAGCCGACGACGACCCGGTGCGGCTCGTGCTCCAGCAGCGTCCACATGGCCCACCGGACCAGGCCGTGGATGGCGTTGTGGTGGCCCGGCTCGCTCAACGCGAGCTGGAAGTCCTTGCCACCGAAGGCGTAGCGCCCGTCGGCGACCCGGTTGGGCCAGGGCATGAGCACCTGGCCGCGTCCGGCCGCGCACTGCTCGTCCTCGGCGTAGCCGGCGAGCACGGGCACGCCGCCACGGGTCCACGACCGCAGGCCGCCGCCGACCTCGACGACGACCACCTCCTGGTCGCCGTGCCGGATCGTCCACTGGTCCCCGCTGGGCAGCTCCGCACTCACGGGGCAGAACCTAGGGGGTCAGCCGGTGGAGCCGGAAGACTGGGTCGACACCAGCGCCACGAGGGTGGCCACGCGGGTGGACTTGTCCGCCAGGACGAAGGCCGTGTCGCCGGTGCGGATCGCCGCCACCTGCATGCCGCGCATCCGCGTGGTGCTGTTGATCGTGTAGCTCTGGCTGAAGCCGTCGGTGCTGCGCAGCGTGATCGAGGTGCCCGAGACCGCGGTCACCTGGCCGGACTGGAACACCAGGGTGCGGCCCTGCGCCGAGTACTCCCCGTGCCCACCCAGGCCCGGCAGGGCCGGGAGGCGACCGCCCGGCATACCGGGCACGAGCCGGTGGCGCTGGCCGTTGCCGTTGCCCTGGCCGCGGTCGCTGAACGGTCCGTCGCCGCGCGGGCCCATCATGATGCCGTGCCGGCCTCCCTCGTTGCCGAAGGCGACGGTGCGCGCGACGAGGAAGCCGCCGACGGCGAAGCCGCCGAGGAGCAGGACAGCGAGCACCGCCGCGACGGCGGCCAGGCCCCAGCGACGCCCGCTGGTCGAGGTGGCGCGCTGCCAGGCGCTCGGCGGGCGGCCGCCGAAGCCGACCGGGGCCGGTTGGCCCGGCGGCGGGCCCTGCGGCGGCGCCCCTGCTGCGGCAGCGGTCGGCACCGGGCCGGACTGGGCGGGCTGCGGTTGAGCGGGCTGCGGCTGGGCGGGAGGCAGCGGCTGCGTCGGCTGGGGCGGCAGCGACTGGGTCGGCTCGGAGGGACCCGGCTGGGCCGGGTTCGGCGGCTGCTGCGACATGGCGGTCCTTTCCTCACCAGCAGGATGCGCCCGGATCCTGTGGCGCGACAGGGGCCAGGCTGGGAACCGGCCATGAGTGACCAGTCACCGACCGGTCAGGCCAACGCCGCCCGCAGCCGGGCGTAGGTGCCCTCGACGTCGCCGTCCAGCGGCTCCAGCAGGGTCACCGGCCCGCACTCGCGCACCACCTCGAGCAGCCCGTCGTACATGCGATGCAGTGCCGGGTCGCCCCCGGCTTCGGCGACCGACCGGCCGGCCTCGGCGTGCGCGGCCTCCTCGGCCCGGTCGGTGCGCGCATGGAAGCGGCGCACGGCGTCCGCGCGCCCGTCGAGCAGCACGACGTGGTGGAACGCCGCGCCCGCCTCCCGCGCCGTCTGCTGCAGCCGGTCCACGAACGCCCGCCGGCCGAGGAACTGAGGCACGACGACGTCGTGTCCGGCGAGCAGGTGGGTGCGGGCCATCGCCGCAGCGAGGTCCCGGGCGGCCAGGCCCGCGGCGTGCGGCTGGTCCTGCCACCGGCCGAGCTGTCCACGCAGGCGGTCCACGTCGAGGGCCAGCGCCAGGGAATGGTCGGCGACCCAGCGCCGGGCGAGCGTGGACTTGCCCGAGGCCGGGAAGCCGTTCAGCAGCAGGAGGTGGGGCACGGCATACCGGAGGTGGCGCGCTCAGGCGTGCCGGGTGCCGGCGGCGTCCTGCAGGCCGAGGATCTCCACGGCCTGAGCCCGCATCTCGACCTTGCGGATCTTGCCGGTCACCGTCATGGGGAACCCGTCGACGACGTGGACGTAGCGGGGGATCTTGTAGTGCGCCAGCTGCCCGGAGCAGAACTCGCGCACGTCCTCGGCGGCCAGCGGCTCCTGGCCGGGCTTCATGACCACCCACGCCATGAGCTCCTCGCCGTACTTCGTGTCGGGGACCCCGATGACCTGCACGTCGGCGATGGCCGGGTGCGTGTAGAGGAACTCCTCGATCTCGCGGGGGTACACGTTCTCGCCGCCGCGGATGACCATGTCCTTGATCCGGCCGACGATCGCGAGGTAGCCGTCGTCGTCCATCGTGGCCAGGTCACCGGTGTGCATCCACCGGGCCGCGTCGATCGCCTCGGCGGTCTTGTCGGCCTGCTCCCAGTAGCCGAGCATCACCGAGTAGCCCCGGGTGCACAGCTCGCCCGGCTCACCGCGCGGCACGGTCCGGCCGGTGACGGGGTCGACGACCTTGACCTCCAGGTGCGGCATGACCCGCCCGACCGTCTCGGTGCGCCGGGCCAGGTCGTCGTCCACCCGGGTCATCGTCGACACCGGCG
>DASSPC010000253.1:0-8034 GCA_035699865.1 Oryzihumus sp.
GAGCTGGCAACAGTCATTGGCCCATGCTCGGAGGGTCGAGGCGTCGAGGCTGGGGCCCAAGGTCCCTCACCACGAAGAAGGCCACGTGAGTCGGTGCGTCTTCTGCATCGGCCGGCCGCGCAAAGGCCCACCCCTCTGACGCTCTGGCTGGCCGCGCTGCGCTGGCCGCCCTGCGCTGGCCGCGACAGCGGGTCAGGACCAGGCGGCGACGACCCGGGACAGCAGCACGGCGAACCCGACCAGCAGCGCCGGCACGTACAGCCCGTAGGCCACGCGCAGCGGCCGCCGACCCGCCCAGCCGAGGGCGGCCAGCACCGCGGCCACGGCCGCGATGCGCGCGGTCCGCGCGGCCGCCACGGCCAGTGCGAGCGCGGGCAGCGGTACGTGCGCGCGCCCAGCCGCGGCCGCGTACACCTTCACCGGGACCCCGTTGCGCAGCTGCGCCCACCACGCCCCGGCCCCGCCGCCGCGCAGCTGCGCGGCCGCGGTGGCGTGCATCCGCGGCGTGGTCAGCGGCGCCGGCAGCACCAGCCCGTGGCCGGCAGCCAGGGCGGAGCCGAGCACACCGAGCACGGATCCGGCGGCCAGCGCGAGCGCCAGGCGCCACCAGCGGCGCGGCGCGGCGGGCACCAGCAGCATCAGCAGCAGCTCGGCCATGAGCGGCCAGCTGGTCGCCTCGGCCACCCCCCAGGCGAAGGCCAGCGCCAGCCCGGCCCCGGAGGAGGCCAGGCCGGCCAGGACGCGGTGGGTGCGGGCCTGCCCGGACCGGGCCGGGCCGGTCGCGAGCGCCGCGGCCACCTGCTCGCGCGCGGACGATGCTGCGTCGTCCCGCCCGGGCCGCATCGGCGCGCCCAGGCGGACCTCGACGGGGGCCGGGCGCAGCTCCCCGTCCAGGTCGAGCAGTTCGGCGGTGCCGACCAGCGCGACCGGCACCACCGGCACCCCGGCCCGGGTGGCGAGGGTGAACGCCCCGGAGCGGAACTGTCCGAGCGTCCCGTCGCGGGTGCGGCTGCCCTCGGGGAAGACGATGACGGTGCGTCCCTGCGCCAGCAGCGGGGCAAGGGCGAGCAGGTCGGCCATCCCCCCGCCGTGGCGGCGCACCGCCCGGCCCCCGGTCAGCGCACGGCACACCAGGGCCCGGCCGGGGGTGGCGAACCAGTGGTCGGCCGCGGCGGCCGCCACCGGGGCGGCGCGTGCCGGCAGCGCGGCCAGCAGCGCGGCGGTGTCGGCGTGGCTGGCGTGGTTGGCCACGAGCACGCACCCACCGGCCGGGAGCCGCCCGGTCACGGCCACCCCGTGGCCCAGGGTGGCGAACCCGGCCCGCCAGGCCAGCTTGCGCCCCGCCGCGGCCAGCACGCTGGCTGCGGGCACCCGGGTCCGGGTCCTCACCACGTGAGCACCGCGGCCAGCGGCAGCACGACCAGCAGCGAGTCGACCCGGTCCAGCAGACCGCCGAAGCCGGGCAGCCAGGTGCCGGCGTCCTTGACCCCGGCCTGCCGCTTGACCATGGACTCCAGCAGGTCCCCGGCGGTCGCGCCCAGGCCGACCGCGAGCACCCAGCCGGCGGTCAGGTGCCCGGCCGCGGCCAGGACCAGCGAGGCGCCCAGGACGGACCGGCCAGGCCGCCGAGGGTCTTGTTCGGGCTCAGCGGCGACAGCGGACGGCGCGCCCACGCCATACGGCGCAGGAACGTGCCGCCGCACCAGGCGGCCACGTCCGCCGCGGCCGCGGCGAAGCACACCACGTAGGCGTCCTTCCACAGCAGCACAAGGTGCGCCAGCGACCAGCAGATCCAGATCGCGCCGAACGCAGCCAGGGTGGCCCGCCGGAACCCGCCCTCGGCGTCCCCGGCGGCCATCGGCACCGCCGCGGTGGCCAGCGCCACCAGCGGGGTCAGTGCCAGGTAGGCCGGGGCGAGCAGTGCCATCGCCGGGAACGCCACGGCCAGGCCCAGCAGAAGCCGGGTGTCCCGGCGCGGCAGCCCGGCCAGGGCGGCGTACTCGCGCACCGCCACCGCCGCCACGACCGAGGCGAGAACCGCGGTGGGGGCCGGGCCGAGCCAGATGGGAAGCCCGACCGTCGGCGCGATCGCCGCCCAGGTGACCCAGCGGCGGCGCAGCTCGGCCTTGCCTGAGATGGCCACGCCGACCCCGGCCAGGGCCAGCGCGGACAGGGTCAGCCAGAACAGGAACACCCCGCGCCCGGTGGTGCCGACGTCCAGGGTGCCCAGGTGCAGGTGCAGCGACCAGGCACGCCAGTGCGCCCACGGCGGGGTCAAGACGGGCTCGCTGCGGTCAGCTCGGCATGGGTCCGGCGCAGCCGCAGCGCCGCGGTCAGCACCGACCCGCCGACGATGGCCAGGCACAACACCGGCAACAACGCGGGGACGGCGGTGGCCAGCACCGCGAGCGCGCACCGCTCGGTCTTGCCGACCGGGCCACCGTTGGCCCGGGTGCCGCCGGCCCCGGCCGCGGTCAGCGCCGTGAACGTCGGCAGGGTCGCCGCCAGCGCGGCGATCAGCACCAGCAGCACGGCTCCGACGCCGTTGGACTGGACTCCCGGCAGCGTTACACGCACCGGGTGGGTCAGGGCCAGACCGGCCAGACCGGCAAACAGGAGCAGGTCGCTGGCCCGGTCGCCGAGCTCGTTGAGCACGAACCCCCACGGCCGGCTCACCCTGCGGGCGCGCGCGACAGCCCCGTCCAGGTTTGCCCCGGCCAACCGGGCGGCCAGGCCCAGGGCGGCCGGCAGCCACCACCCGGCGGCGATCGCGGCCGCGGCGAAAGCCGCGGCGAGCACCCCGGCGGCGGTGAACACATCCGGACTGACCCGACGCGCGACGGCCAGCGTGGTCAGGCGGCCCAGCCGGGCGGCGTACCACGGCTTGAGCGCGTACAGCCCCTTCACCGCGCCCGCCCGGCATCGGTGGCGCGGGCGGTCGCCCGGGCAGCTCGGGATGCGGTGGCTTCGCCGTGGGTGCGCAACAGCCGGGTCAGCACCGGCAGGTGGCCGCTGGCCCACCACGCGGCCGCGGCGGCGGCCGCGACCGGCAGCGGCCACAGCAGCAGGGGCATGGTCAGGCAGGCCGGCAGGACCAGGCTGCCGGCGAGCAGCGCGACGGTGCCGCAGCGGGGCAGCGCCCGCACGAGGACCAGGACCGTGGTGACCGTCAGCGGCAGGGTGACGACCACCGCCAGGCCCGCCAGGCCGAGGACGACGAGCCCGGCATCTCCGGTGGCGTGGGAGGCGTCGAAGACGTGCGCGACCACGGCGATCGGGGCCATGAGACCGCCGACAACCGACGCGACCACGGCGGTGGAGGCGCGCAGCCAGGTGGTGGCGGCGCCGGGGTTTACTGGCATGGCCGGGACTCCTAGGGGTGCCGTTGCCCGCCAAGGTGCGGGCCGGCGTTCCGGGGGTTGGCGCGCCTACCGTCCACTGTCAGCGCGAAGCGGCCCGCGCGGATGGGCGCGGGTACTCAAATCCGCCTCATCCCTTCGCCGGAGCACCCATCGGCGGCCGGCAGCACCGGCACCCAGGCGCGTCGGCCCGGTCCCCGGTCGCCGGAGTCGGTTCACAGCCAGATCGCGACGCCGCCGTGGTGGGAGCAGGTGCCCTGGTGGTGCTGGGAGTAGGAGTAGGTGCCGTCGTTGCATTGGGCGGTCGCGCCGGCGGGAGCCGAGGGCGGCTGCGGAGCCGGCGCGGGTGCGGGTGCGGGTGCCGCCTGGGGCGCCGGTCGCGGTGCGCTGGTGACTGTGGACCCGACGTACTTCTGGTAGCCGGCCCACCAGTCGGTGGCGATGGCGTGCTGGGCGGTGGTCAGCGGCAGCGCACCGGAGCAGACCAGGGCGTGGAGGCGGTTCTCGATCGCGTCCTTCTTGTGCGCGCCCAGGGTCGGGGCGTACGGCTCGGGCCACAGGTTGGCTACCGCGGTGGGGGAGCCGCCGAGCTCGAGGGAGATCAGGTGGTCTTCCTCGTAGTCGCTGGTGGCGAGGTCGCCGTGGAAGGCGTAGCCGGAGGCGAGCTGGCTGCGCTTCAACGCGGTCGTGTACGACGAGGAGGGCCGGATGGTGGAGGTCCAGCCGGAGACGCAGATGGTCTGGCGGATGGTTGCCTGGGTGACCGCCGGGTTGGTGGCGCCGGGGGTGCGCCGCGCGTTGGGAAGGATGGCCCCGAAGCGGTTGACCACCGACCCGCCGGTGGAGGCCGCGACGGCGACCACGGGACGCACGGGCGCCGCAGGCTTGGCCGCAGCGGGGGCGGTGGAGGCGGCCACCGAGGAGGGGGTGGCGACCGGCAGCGCCAGGACCTGGGAGGCGGAGCCTCCCGCCCCGTGAGAGGCGTCCTGACTCTCCGCCGGGCCACAGCCGGTTGCCACGGAGGCCAGCAGCAGCACCGCGGCGCCGATCCGGACGGCGGAACGCACGCCCGGGAGCTGCGGTCGGCTCCGGCGCAGCGCGGAGACCCGGTGGCGCTTGGATGGGCGGGGTGCGGGCACAGCGCATCGACGCATGGTGACTCTCCTCGATCAGCCCGGAGAGTCCCCTGACCTCCGCTGTGGAAGTGTCGCAGTGACGGCCCGCGAATTCAGGCGTATGCCGCTAACCCGCCGGTGGCGGGCACGACGGCGTCCAGCGCGGAGGCGCCGGGGATGGATGGCGGGACGCCCGACGCGTAGCGTGAATTGGGCCCGAGTCCATGCCTGTGGTCATCGAGTGGCTGAAGGAGGAATCAGCTCATGAAGACACCTCCGATCGTCTCCCCGCGCGAGTGGGAAGAAGCCCGGGAGCGGCTGCTCGTGAAGGAGAAGGAGCTCACCCGCGCACGCGACGCGATGGCGGCCCAACGCCGGCGCATGCCGTGGATGGCCGTGGAGAAGGACTACCGCTTCGAGGGGCCGAAGGGGCCTGCCAGTCTGCTTGACCTGTTCGAGGGCCGCCGCCAGCTGATCGTCTACAGAGCCTTCTATGCGCCGGATATCACCACCTTCGCCGAGGGCGGCTCGTACCCGGACCGGGCCTGCGTGGGCTGCTCGTTGGTCGCCGACCAGGTAGCGAACCCGGCACACCTGAATGCCCGCGATACCTCGCTGGCGTTCTTGTCGCGGGCCCCGCAGGCGGACATCGAGCACCTCAAGGCGCGCAATGGCTGGGAGTCGATCCCGTGGTACACGCTGACGGACGACTTCGACGCCGATTTCGGAGTGGACGAGTGGCACGGCACCAATGCGTTCATCCGCGACGACGACCGGGTGTTTCGCACCTATTTCGTCAACAGCCGTGGCGACGAGGCGATGGGGAGCACCTGGAGCTATCTCGACCTCACCGCGCTCGGGCGCCAGGAGGAGTGGGAGGACTCACCGGAGGGCTACCCCCAGACCGCGCCCTACCGGTGGTGGAACTACCACGACGCGTACGGTCACGGCGCCTGACGCGCACGACCGAGTCGAAGGTCTCGATCCGGCCCAGGGAGTCCTCGCTCTCGAAGCCCGGGCCGCCGACCGTAGAAGCCCTGCTCGGTCCTGTCCGCTCGTCGGCACGACCGCGCGGCCGGCGGCAGACGAGTGCGTTTGAGGGCCGGCTGGGTTATGTCGCTCCGGTCGCACGGCCCGCGGCATGTCCGGGTGGTGCACGCACCCGTCAATAGTCGAGAAGGAGTGGTTGGCTCGCCCGCTCGGCGGCCTGCGCCAGACCGAGGAACACGGCGAGGCCGAATCGTCCGGCCGTCTCCACGTCGGCAGGCGACTCTGGGGGCCCAGCCTGCCGGAGTCGCTCCAGTTCCTCGCCCGTGTCCAGGCCGAGCCTGTCTGCGAGCACCTTGAGTTCAGCAACAAGCTGATTCACTCGACCCATCCGCGTTGGCTGCCCCGTCAGCCGAGGCGCTTCAAACACGGTTGGCCCATCCTCGATCGGAAGCCACCACTCAACCCCCGAGAGCAAAGTCGGGTACGTGGTCGGATTCGCTGACGCGCGCTTGTACGCAGGGGCGTCCTGGAACGCGTGCGGCGAGTCGGCGGCAGTTTCCCGCCGAAGTAGCCCCCTGCGGTTGCCGGGCCTCAGCTCGGGCTGCTCGTCGTAGGCGGCGAGCAGGACCATCCCGCCGTAGCCGTCCCAGTCAGGCTTGTCCGTCCAGTACGGGAGCTCCGCATCATCCGTCCAACCCTCGGAGTCGCCGAGGGCGTTGAGCAGATTGGCCTGCCAGGACCGAACGGCAGCGGACACCGTCACCGGGTCTGTGATGATGTCCTCCGGTTCGGGCTCTGCTCGCACTATCCCCACTTCGTGGCCCGCTGCTTGCATCACTTGTTGCACCACTGTCAGCCAGTCGCCAAGCGTGTAGCGGGTCAGAGGCCCAACGTAAACGTCCAGTCCCATGCGACGGATGTTGCCAGTCCTACGAGTGCTCAGCCCGAGGAAGGCCACGAGGTATGCCGGCCAGTGGCCCCCGCGCACGCCTCCCCTTGGAGGTGCTCGGGCAGCGCGTCCACAGAACCTCAGCTGGTCTGTTGGAAGCCGGCCCCGTCCCAGCTCCAGGCCAGCTGGCGGTGAACGTCAGGGCAGCAGTTGGGTACGCCCGGGGAGGACCGGGCGGCCCAGGTGGTGATCCGCCGCCCGGCGACGAGCAGCGAGGACGCCTGCCACTGCCGGCCGTCCAGCAGGGTGTCCAACAGCTGCGGGCGCTCGGACAGCGGCGCTGGACTGAACACATACAACTGGCTGGGCATGGTCCCCGTAGGGGTGTCGCAGCGCGCCAGCACCACAGCATCAGGGACCCCATCACCGGAGACGTCCTGCGTGACCACCCGTTGGACCGTGTTGGGAAGTCCGCCGCACGAGGGGCTGCGAGTGATGGCCCGCCACGACATTGCCGCCAGCTTCCGCGCGACCCCGTCCGAGCCCAGTCGCACCGTGCGCGCGAGGCTCTCCTGCGTGGCTGAGGTCGGGATGGCAACGGCGCTCCCATCGACTGACGGAGCCGCGCGACCAGGTGAAGGTTGACCCCCGGCGGCGCCGAGGATGACGAGCAGCGCGCCCACGCAGGAGATCCAGATGCGCCGGCCAGTCGAACCGGAGGCGGCCTCGACCCTCACAGTGTCGTCTCCTTCGCCTCCGATGCGTCGACCTCACGTGTCAGGCCCCACGCAAGCCTTCCAGCCAATGGCGAAGGCCGCATCCGGGCGGACGGCTCCGACGCGGTTCACGGGTACGGCGTTTACGATCGCCCGATGCTCAGGTCTGCGGGTCGTTGGCGGTGGCGGGCCCTGGTGGTCGGCCTTGCGATCGTCACCGTCCTGGGGGGTGCAGGCGTGGGCGCGGCGCAGCGGCTCAGGGCCCCGTTGCCGGTGACCGCGTTGTGGCCGGCGCTGCCTGCGGTCGAGCGTGCACCGGGGAGGCTTCCCGCGCTCAGCTGGCCACGCGAGGGGGAGGCGGCGGTCGTCGCGCAGGGGGTGGGCACGTTGGGGGTGCACGGACCGCTGGGCCGGCCCATCCCGATCGGGAGCGTCGCGAAGGTGATGACCGCGCTCGTGGTCCTGCACGACCATCCGCTGAGGGGAGCGGCCGGTGGGCCGCTCCTGAGCGTCGGGCACGCGGACGAGCACGCGTACGTCGCGGCGATCGGGACAGGGGACTCGTTGCTGCAGGTGCAGGCGGGGGAGCGGATCACCGAACGGCAGGCCCTCGAAGCCCTCATGTTGCCGTCGGCGGACAACGTGGCCGACCTGCTCGCCGCCTGGGACGCGCACAGCGTGCCGGCGTTCGTGGCGAGGATGAACCGCACCGCACGCCAGCTCGGCGCGACACATACCCACTACGCGGACCCCAGCGGCCTGAGTCCGCTGACCAGGAGCACCGCCAGCGACCAGGTCCGCGTCGGCGAGCATGCCCTGATGGTCCCGGTCCTGCGGTCCGTCGTGGGTGAGCGCACGGCACGTCTCCCCGTGACCGGCGTCGTAAAGAACTACAACGCGCTCCTGGGCCGCGACGGTGTCATCGGGATCAAGACCGGGTCCACCCGCGCAGCGGGTGGCAACCT
>DASSPC010000254.1:0-5552 GCA_035699865.1 Oryzihumus sp.
CTTGGCGAAGACACCGTTGACCGCGCGTTCGAGGCGTTGCTCGACCCGGTCGAACAGTCCCACGTGAATCCTCCTCCGGCAGTGGCGCACCGATCGTAGCCGTCACCGTTGAGTATGCCGACGCCGTGCTAGCCTTTGGCGCTTCCTCAGCGCGGGACCATGATCGCCGCCAGACCCCCGATTTGGGGAATCGGCGGTCTCTCCCCCAGACTGTGGGGCGCGCGCGAGTGGCGGAATAGGCAGACGCGCACGGTTCAGGTCCGTGTGCCCGAAAGGGCGTGGGGGTTCAACTCCCCCCTCGCGCACCAGACTCGAAGGGGTCGCCGAGAGGCGGCCCCTTCGTCGTGTCCGGGGCAGCCGGCTGGGCGTTGGTCACAGGTTCGTCGTCCTGATCACACCGCTCCGGCTGTCACCAACACGACGAACCTGTCACCGACTCGCGGCATCCTTGAGCGGCACCGGATGCCCTTCGTCGTGTCCGTACCCGTTCTGGACGGGCGGGTCGCGGAGGGGCGAAGGCCCCTACTGCGAGAGCGCCGTGCTCCGTGAGGCTGGGAGGGCGGTGGTCCGACCGGGCACCGGTCAGGAGGTGCGTCATGGGCACGGACGAGACCCGGCAGGGGCAGACGGCAGGGGCCCCCTCCGCCGTGGTGCTGCCTGAGCACGAGCACACGCAGCTGTGCGGCGCACCGGATCGGGTCGTCGTCGGGGTGGATGACACCACCCTGTCCCGGGAGGCACTGCGGTGGGCCGCGCGGGAGGCGGTGTGGCACTCCTCGCACCTGCATGTCGTCCACGCCTCCGAAGCGGACGAGGCACAGGCCGAGGCGGTCGTGCGCGCGATGCTGGACGAGGTCTACCAGCAGGTGCACCTCCCTTCCCCGTCGGAGGAGCGCGCTCCCGCGGGCCCTCCGGTGGTCGAGGTCGAGTACCTGCGCGCCCGCTCGCGGGCCCCCGAGGCGCTGGTGGCCGCCTCCCACGGCGCCGCCGTGCTGGTCGTGGGCGCGCACTCCACCCACGGCTTCGCGCGGCTCGTGACCTCGGTGTCCCACCGTGCGGCCGCGTTCGCCACGTGCCCGGTCGCTTTTGTGCGCCAGGGGCAGTACCAGGACCCGCCGGTCCGCCCCCGGGTCGTGGTCGGGGTCGATGACAGCCAGACGGCCCGCGATGCCCTGCGGTGGGCCGCGCGGGAGGTGTCGCTGCGCCGGCAGCAGACACGACAGGACTGGCGACTGGAGGTGCTGCACGCGGCACCGGCGGCGCAGAAGTTCCTCCTCGTCCACCCGCCCCGGCCGCCCCGGCCACGGAGCGGATGACCCCGCCGGAGCAGCTGCTGGACTACCTGCGCACCGAGGTCCTGGCCGGCGACGCGGAACGAGACGTGCCGGTCGACTACACGATCACGTATGCGGACCCCGTCGGTGCCTTGGTCGAGGCGGCGACGGGGGCCGACCTGCTCGTCATCGGGTCCTCGGGCCGCGGCATCCTCAGCGACGTCCTGCAGCCCTCGGTCGCCAGGGACATCGTCGACCGTGCCCCGTGTCCGGTCGTCGTGGCGGCCTCCACCCCGGAGGACCGCTCGGCCCGGGTCCGGGAGGCGACCGTCGCCGAGGAGCGCGAGTCGGTCACCGGGCCTGGCCCGTCATCCCCGGCCTGAGCGGGCGGGACGATCAGCGCGGCGGGTCCTCCTGCTGGGCCTCGCCGGCGGCGATCAGGGCGCGCCATGCGGCGCGGTCCAGCGCGGACGCCTCGGTGGTCTGCAGGAAGTCCACCACCGTCCGGGCGAAGCGGGCCGGTTCGTCCTGGTGCGGGAAGTGGCCGGACTTCTCGAAGATCTCGAGCGTGCTTCCGGGCAGCGCCGCGTGCGCGGCCCGGGCGTGGGCGACGGGGATGAGCGCGTCCCCCGCACCCCAGACGATCAACGTCGGACGCCCCTGCGCGAGGTACAGGCGGTCTGTCGCACTGACCCGCTGCCCGCCCGGACCCACGACGCTCCTCAGGGTGTGCACGAACGCGGACCGGGCCGGGAGATCCGCCAGCGAGGCGTAACCGCGAGCGGCTTCGACCATCGAGGGCTGGAGCCGGATGGGGAGTCGTTCCAGCAGCCTGGAGACGGCCGCGCCGGCGTCGCGCACCCGCCGGTGGGCGATGACGGGGAGCACCAGCTCCGCCCCTGGCAGTGTGGCGGCCCGGAGGGCGAGGCTGACCTCCCGCCCGAGGCCACCACTGGACACCAGCACCATCCGGTCACAGTGCTCGTAGTACTGGTAGGCGAACTGCATCGCCACACCGCCCCCGAGCGAGTGCCCGACCACCGAGGCGCGGTCGTGCCCCAGCCTCAGAAGGAGGTCACGGAGCAGGCTGGCGAGGGCACCCAGCGAGTAGTCAGCCGCCGGTTTGTCGGAGTCGCCGTGGCCGAGCAGGTCCGGCGCGATCACGTGGGCGGCCTCGGCGAGGCCGGGGATGACCGGCTCCCACGTGGCGCTGCTGCTCGTGATCCCGTGCACCAGGAGCAGCACCGGCAGCCGGGGGTCACCGGCCTCGCGGTAGCTGATCCGGTGACCGTGCAGGCTCACCGCTGCGGTCCGCATCTTGGCCTCCGGCCGGGTCACGTCCCAAGGATCCGACAGCCCACCGACCGTGTCCACACCTGCGGGTCAGGGGACTGCGGGGACGGGGCACTCCAGCGCCTGGTCACGGGAGGGGTGTCGGGGCCGGCGGCGCAGTCACGGACTGGAGCGAGGGCGTCGGTGCTGGCGGCGCGGTCAGCGTGGGCAGGCTCGGCGTCGGGACTGGGGACACGCTCACGGTTGGGAGCGTCGGGCTGGGGATCGGGGAAACCGTCACACCCGGCAGGGTCGGGGTGGGTGCCGGGGGAACCGTCACGCTGGGCAGCGGCAGCGGCGGCGCGGTGACGGAGGGAACTGTCGGGGTCGGGACTGGGGAGACCGTCACGCTGGGCAGGGACGGGGTTGACACGGACGGGGTGGGCAGGGGCGGCGTCGAAACTGACGGTTCCGGCAGGGAAGGGACGCCCGGCGCGGATGGCTGGGACGGGGTCCCGGGGCTGCCCGCTCCTGTCGTGCCGGTACCCGACGGGGACCCACCGGTCGTCCACCCCGTCCAGGGTGAGGACGCGCCCCAGCCGGTCGACCCCGGCGCGACCGGTCCACCCGGCGCGACCGGCCCACCTGGTCCACCACCCGATGATCCGGGTGCTCCGGGGACGGACGTCGGCAAGGTCGCGTCGACCGGCTGCCGCGAGTTCTCGCGGGAGACCGGCTGGAGGTCACCGCCGGTGCGCACCGCGGCCTTGAGCACTCCGGGAGGCGACGGCTCGGTGAGACCGGGCAGGTGAAGGTGCGGCACGACGTACATGCCGATGCGGATGAGCGCGAAGGCCACCACCGCGGCCCCGAACACGACGACGGAGGTGTGGGTGAAGGACCTGTGGCTGAGACGCACGGGCGGTTCCTTTCGTGGTGTTCCTGGTCCGTACTCGTCCTCAGACGAGGTCGTAGCGCTCGGTGTGGACGTGGGCCTGTGGCACGCCCAGGCGCTCGAGGGCCGCGTGGACCGCCCGCACCATGCCGGGTGGCCCGCACACGAAGTAGTCGAGGTCGTCCCGCCTGCGCGGCAGGTGCGCTGCCAGCACCTCTTCGGTGAGCCGTCCCGTGCTCCCGTGCCAGCCGGGCGGTGGCGTCTCGAGCAGCTCGACCACGCGCAGGCGCAGCCGGGCGGCGATGTGGGAGATCTCGGAGCGGAACAACAGCTCCTCGACGGTGCCCGCGCTGACGAAGAGCACGTGGCGTCGCTCGTCGCCGTCGGCGGCCAGGGCGCGCAGCGCACTCATCATCGGCGTGATGCCCACCCCGCCCGCGATGAGGACCATGCCCCTGGCCCGACCTGGCGCCGGGACGAACGCGCCGTGCGGGCCATCCACCCAGACCCGGTCCCCCGGCGCCACGCGGCGGGCGGCGGAGCTGTGGGCGCCAAGGTTCTTGACGGTGAACTCCAGCTCGCCCGTGCGTCGCGGAGGGGAGGAGATGGTGAAGGGGTGCTCGTCGAAGCCCAGCGGTGTGCGTCCGATCCTGACCCACGCGAACTGGCCGGGGCGGAACCGCGTGAGGCCACGGTGCCCCCACGGCTGGAGCACGAGGGTGGTCACGGTCGGGCTCTCGGCACGCACCTCGCGCACGAGGTACGGGTGGATGAGCGCTCGGAGTGGGCGCCACACCCACCGGCGCAGCCAGACGAGCAGCACGACGGCCAGCAGGAACGTGAACCACTCCGCGAACGCGGACTCGGTGATGAGGTGCCGGAGCCAGTACACGTGCAGACCGCACAGCAGGACCACGGCCAGGGAGAGGACGACGTGCACCGCGCGCCAGCTCTCGTGGCTCCGGCCCGGAGTGCGCCGGCGCCACGCCGAGGTGAGCACGAGCAGGACCAGGGCGAGCGTCCCGCCCACTGCTGCCCGGGCGGCGGGCCGTCCCCGGAGGGGGTCGAGCAGCACCCGGTTGGCCGGATCGGCAAGCAGCAGGCTCGTGACGTGAACCAGCACGAAGCCCAATGCCGAGACGCCCAGGAGCCGGTGCACGTTCATGACGACGTCGATGCCCAGACCCGAGGACAGGCTACGGATGCGCTTGGGAAGGATGAAGGTGACCGCGAGCAGGGACAGCGCCACCAGCCCCGACGCCAGTGAGACGTCGTATGCCGGGTTGGCGGCCCTCGGCGGGCCGCTCCGGAGGGCCAGGCCGAGGGGAACGAGCACCACGGCGAGGTACAGGATCGCCGCGGTGGGGCGGATCAGCCTTCGCGCCACTCGTCATCCAAGGGGTCGGGGACAACTGCTCCCCTGCCCCGCCGGGGGCCTGTGAGGGCACCGACGACAAGTCACGCATGGTACTCGCGAGCACGTGTCACCGGCAAGATCCCGAAGGTCCCGAACCGCCCCTGACCTGCGCACTCGCCGAACCAGCCGAGTCGGGCGCGTGGGGGCGCCGTCGCAGCACAGGTTCGTCCCACGACGACACGGTCAGGTGCCTCTGCCGTGGGACGAACCTGTGCGCGGTCCGGCCCGGGTGACGGGTCAGGTGGTGACAGCCAGGGTGTGGTGTCCGGCCGAGGTGGTGACGGTCACCTCGGTGCCGCGGTTGGTGGTGGTCACGGTGTAGTCGTGCACGACCCTGCCATCGAGGGTGACGGTCTGCGGGGTGGTGCCGCGGGGCAGGGTGTGCCCGATGACCACGGTGCCGGCGCCGACACCCCGGCCGACGGTGACCTCGGTCCGGTAGCTGCTGCCTGTGTGGCTGGCCAGGACGTCGGCCGTGCCGCCGCCGAGGCGGATGTCGCGGCCGGCCACCGACGGCTGCCCGGTGGGCACCTGGGGCACGATGGCGAGCCGGCCCACGCCGAGGTCGGGGCGCACGCCGAGCCACTGGTGCACGACCGCCCACGCGGTGCCGTAGTTGCCCCACGCCTGCATGAACATGGAGCGGCAGGTCCAGCAGCGGTCGATGTTCGCGCCCTGGTCGGGGGAGGGGAAG
>DASSPC010000255.1:0-4844 GCA_035699865.1 Oryzihumus sp.
CTGGAAGAACGTCGACGCCGAGACCGGCAAGCAGATCGAGGAGCTGGTGCGCGCCGGCGGCACGTCCCCGAACCCCGGCGGCGAGGCCGACGCGGCCAGGGCCCACGAGGCCGGCGCGGTCCGCGAGGACAACACGCACGCCGGCTGACCCCAGCCGGCCCCACGCGACGTATGCCGTACCCCCGGTCCGGGGGCACGGCATACGCGCGTTCGGGCCGGGCTCTCAGACCCGATTGGTCACCGGTGCGTCGGCGGCGAGGAGGATGCTCGGGCCTGCTCGCTGCGCTCCCTTGGTGGCCTTTCGCATCCCCCTCCCTGCCCCGACCAGACCTCACCTGACAGCCTCGTCCAGTCGGCGGACCTCGCGTCCCGGACGCCGCCCTCAGCCCGTGAGCCGACGTCGGTGCCCGGTAGGCGAGGTCGGGGCCCCGTCGCCGGCAGGCTGGAGCTGGCCACGCCCCATCGACGTGAGCGCCCGGGTCGCGGCGCAGGGCATCAGTAGGCCGCGGTGGTGGCCGGCTCGACGTCGTCGCAGCCGCTCCGCCCGCAGACGCAGGCATAGGGGAAGGGTGGGAGGGTTGCGCCGATCTGCCGCTCGTGGGCTGTGATCTGGCGGTGCACGACGTCGTTCTCGTGGAGTCGCCGGGCCGCCAGCTCGGGCCCGGGCCGCAAACGTGGACGGCCCGCAAGGGCGGCGATGAGCTCCGCTCGGACGGCGGCGGTGACACCGCCCCACCGGACGTCGGTCGGCACGTGGACCACGGGCAGGCCCTCCCGGGCCGCTGCCGCACCCAGCCGCGCGCCGATCTCCTGGTCGCGTTCGACCAACCGCTCGACCCGCCTGCGCCCCGCCTCGTCCCCGTCGACGAGCCGCTTCTCGCGGGCGGCTCTGGTCCGTTCAGCGGTGGTGACCAGCCAGATCGCGGCGAGGGGTGCCCACGCCGCCACGGCATCCGGGTGCAGCTGCGGCCCCTCGACCAGCGTCGGCACCTCGCCGACGCGGGCCGCGCGGACGTCGTCGACCACCACCGGCAGTCGGAGAGCCGAGACCCGCTCGAACTCGTCGGCTGCCGCGGCGGGTCCCCGGGCCAGCACGTCGTCGAGCGGGGGGCCGAGGTCGCCGAGACGGTCGAGGTGGTCGTAGGTGTAGGCGTCGACCGGGTGCAGCGGAAGGTCCAGCTCGTGGGCGAGCTGACGTGCGATGGTCGACTTGCCCGAGCCGGGGTTGCCGCCGATCCAGAACATCGGCCCGCTCATCGTCACAACCCGCATGGTAAGGCGGGGCCGTGGTGGGGAGGGGGATGCGACAGGCCGTCACGGGAGCGCAGCGAGCAGGCCCGAACGTCCTCCTCGCCACCCGCGCACGGTGACCACGCGGGTCTGTGACCGCACGTCGCGGGGATGCTCGGATACGGTCGGCGGCGTGACGATCTACCACCTCGCCGAGCCGGCACACTGGGAGGCCGCACAGGCCTCGGGCACCTACGAGCAGTCGACGCTGGGGCGCACGCTGGCCGAGGAAGGCTTCATCCACTGCTCGTCCGCGGAGCAGTGGCCGGTCGTGCGCCGGGCGTTCTACGGGCAGTACCCGAAGGCGTTGCTGCTGCTGGAGATCGACGAGTCGCGCCTGACCTCACCGCTGGTGCGGGAGGTGGGCAACCCGGAGACGGGCGAGGAGTTCCCGCACGTCTACGGGCCGATCGACGTGGACGCCGTCGTGAGGGTCACCGAGCTGCCGGCGCCTCACGCCTGACGGATCGCGAAGGCCAGGGCGTCGATCCGGGCCCGCGCCTCGCCGTCGGTGGCGATCCGCTCCCCCACCCGCGTCGCCAGCGCCTGGACCTGCTCGGGGGCGAGGCCGGGGCGCAGCGACAGGGCCACGCGCAGCGTGCCGGTCCCCGGTTCGCCCGCCTCGGCGGACAGGTCGAGGACGTCCGGCTCCCCGGCGGTCGCCCGGGTGAGGGCCTGGGCGATGAACGGGTCCTCGTGCGCCGGCAGCCACTCGCGCTGCTGGGCCAGCGCCCACAGCATGCTCGGGCGCAGCACCATCGGGCTCCCCGAGCCGAGGTCGAGCACCATGACGTCGCACCGCTCCTGCACGGCGGCCTGCGCGGCCAGCGCGCTGGTGACCGGCGACGGGCGGGACGAGGCGTCCCACGCCGCGAGCGCCGCGACGCTGCTGAACACCGGCAGCGCGCGCTGGCCGTCGGGGGCGGTGAGGGTGACCACGGCCATGTCGGTGGACTTCTCCACGGCCAGGTCGCCGGAGTCGTCGACCTCGGTGGGCGCCGCGACGATCGGCACGATCAGGCGGGCGCCGGCCAGTGCGGCCATCAGCGCGCGCTCGTCCGCCCGCTGGCCGAGCGCCTCCAGCAGGGCCGGGTCGGCGGCGCCGGTGTCGTCGTCGAAGCCGGTGCCGGACAGCTGCCGGCCGGTGAAGGGAATGCCGGCCGAGTCGTGGCTCATGACTGCTCCTGCGGGGTGGTGACGACGGCGTCGAGCTCGATCTCGACGAGCATGGCGGGGTCGAGGAGACCCGCGACGACGACCATGGTGGCGGCAGGGCGGACCCCGCCGAGCCGGGACCCGTGGGCCCGGCCCACGGCCTCGCAGTCGGCGCGGTCGGTGACGTACATGCGCGTGCGGACCACGTCGGCGTCCGTGCCGCCGAGCCGGGTCAGCGCAGCGAGGGCGGTGTCGAGCGCGACGAGCGCCTGCGCGCCGGCGTCGCCGGGGTGGGCGACGTCCCCGTCGACGACGGCGGTGCAGCCGGAGACGTGCACCTGGTCGCCGACCCGGACCGCGCGGGCGTAGCCGAAGGCGTCCTCCCACGGCCCGCCGGAGGCGTCGACGCGGCGCCGCGTCCTGGCGCTCACGGCCGGCCGGCGACGTCGAGCGCGTCGGGCAGGGTGAACGCCCCGCGGTAGAGGGCGGAGCCGATGATCGCCCCCTCGACGCCGAGCGGGACGAGCCCCCGGATCGCCTCGATGTCGGCCAGCGTCGACACGCCGCCGGAGGCCACGACCGGGCGGTCGGTGCGGGCGCACACGTCCCGCAGCAGCTCCAGGTTGGGGCCCTTGAGCATGCCGTCCTTGTTGACGTCGGTGACCACGTAGCGCGAGCAGCCCTCGGCGTCGAGGCGGGCCAGGGTCTCCCACAGGTCCCCGCCCTCCTGGGTCCAGCCCCGGGCGGCCAGGGTGGTGCCGCGCACGTCGAGGCCGACCGCGACCCGGTCACCGTGCTCGGCGATGGCCCGGGCGGTCCACTCGGGGTCCTCCAGGGCGGCGGTGCCGAGGTTGACCCGGCGGCAGCCGGTGGCCAGCGCGGCCTCCAGGGTCGCGGCGTCGCGGATGCCGCCGGACATCTCGACCAACATGTCGAGCCGGCCGACGATGCTCGCGAGCAGCTCGGCGTTGGAGCCGCGACCGAACGCCGCGTCGAGGTCGACCAGGTGCAGCCACTCGGCGCCCTGCTCCTGCCAGGCGAGCGCGGCCTCCCACGGGTCGCCGAACTCGCCGCCGGTGCCGGCCACTCCCTGGACCAGCTGGACGGCCCGGCCGTCCGCCACGTCGACGGCGGGCAGCAGCTCGAGGCGGGGTGCTGTGGTCACGGATCTCCTTGTGTCGTGGGCGTTCTGGGGACGGTCAGAGGGACTGGACCCAGTTGCGCAGCAGCTGGGCACCGGCGTCGCCGGACTTCTCCGGGTGGAACTGGGTCGCCGACAGCGGGCCGTTCTCGACGGCTGCCACGAACGGCTTGCCGTGCTCGCTCCAGGTGACCTTGGGCGCCATCGCGGCGAACGCGCCCTGCGGGTCGAGCTGCCAGTGCGCGGCCGCGTAGGAGTGCACGAAGTAGAACCGCTCCTGCTCCACGCCGGCGAACAGCCTGGTGCCTTCCGCCGCACTGACCGTCGACCAGCCCATGTGCGGCACGACGTCGGCCTCGAGCCGCTCGACCATCCCGGGCCACTCCCCCAGCCCGGCCTCGTCGCCGTCGACGCTGGGCTCGGTGGAGCCCTCGAAGAGCACCTGCATGCCGACGCAGACCCCGAGCACCGGCCGCCCGCCGGACAGGCGCGTCTCGATCAGGCGAGGGCCGTCGACGGCCCGCAGCCCGCGCATACAGGCGTGGAAGTTGCCCACGCCGGGCACGAGCAGGCCGTCGGCGGCCAGCACCGCGGCCCGGTCGGCCGTGAGCTCGACGTCGGCGCCGACGCGCTCCAGGGCACGCACCGCCGAGCGGACGTTGCCACTGCCGTAGTCGAGCACCACCACACGGGCAGCCATCTAGTGTCCTTCCATCTCGGCCCGCAGCCGGGCCTCGTCCGTGACGATCGAGTCGAACGTCGCCAGGTGCGCCTCGTCCGGCTCCACGAGCCGGGAGCCCTCGGCTCCGGCCGCCGACAGCGGGTCGGCCAGCAACCCCTGGCCGGGCAGGTCCAGCACCTCCATCAGCGACGCGAGCAGGCCACCGGCCTCACCGCCGGGGTCGTGCAGCAGGCCGGCGACGTCACGCACCGCCCGCCGGTCGCGCAGGCCGGCAGTGGCGACGAGCTCCTCCGGCCGCGCGGTCGGCAGCCGCGAGGAGCGCACCACGCCGTGGCCCGGCTCCCACACGACCCAGCGCTGTATCGCGCGCCACCCGCCCGGTTGCAGCGTCACCACGGCGCGGTCCTCCACCCTGAACACACCGACCGCCGCCCGCAGGCGGCTGGGGACAGGACGGGCGGCCAGCACGGTGAGCGCGTCGTCGTAGGGCGCCCGGGCCCGGGACGGCCCGGCCGGGACAACCGCCGTCCACCCCGGGAAGGGCAGCACGTGCACGGGCAGCAGGCCGCGCCGGGA
>DASSPC010000256.1:0-3221 GCA_035699865.1 Oryzihumus sp.
CCGACGAACGTCGAGCCGAGGGTGACCAGGCTGTCGAAGCGGGTGTTGCGCCGCCAGGCCGCGTAGGCGCCCAGGGTCACGCCGATGACGAAGGCGAGGACCTGGGTCACCCCGACGAGGACGAGCGTCCAGGGCAGCGCCTTGCCGATCACCTCGGTGACCGGGTAGGGGAAGTAGGTGTAGGAGATGCCGAACTTCCCGTGCGAGAGCGCCTTGAGGTAGTCGACGTACTGCTGGAACAGGTTGCCGTCCGGGGCGCCCAGCATCGCCCGCATCGCCTTGACCGCGGCGGGGTCGAGCTGGGCGTCCTTGCCGGCGAGCTTGCGCACCATGACCTCCGCCGGGTCCCCGGGCTGGAGCCGGGGGATGACGAAGTTCAGGGTGACGGCCGCCCACAGCGTGGCCAGGAAGAAGCCGATCCGTCTGGCGAAGTAGCGCATGGGTGTCCTCTCCTTCCTGGCCGCGCCGCGGACCGTCAGCCCTGGGCCGGGCGCAGGTGGGTCAGGATCAGCAGCCGGTTGTCGGTCGGGTGCGCGTAGGGGTCCTGCTCACTGGGCCAGCCGACCGCCTTGTCGGTGCGGTAGATGATCCGGGTGGGCGCGTAGAGCAGGGACGTCACCGGGAGCTGCGTCATCATCGTGTCGACGATCTGTCCGACGTAGCCCTTCTCCTGGGCCGGGTCGGTGGTGGCACCGAGCGCGGCGACCTCCTTGTCGGTGGCCGGGTCCGACCAGCGCTGCACGTTGGGCAGGATCGTGTCCGGCTTGGGGATCTGGTTGGTGGCCAGCTTGGAGCCGAGGTTGGTGGCCACCGTGCACCCGCCGTTGAGGTACTCGAACATCATCTGGAAGTCGCCGGACTTCTTCTGCGCGTCGACCGAGTCCGGCGCCGAGGCGACGACCTTGGTCGGGATGCCGACGGCGTTGTAGTCACGGGCGATCACGTCGGCCATGGCCTGGTAGTCGATGAAGCCGGCCTGCACGCTGAACGTCAGGTCGAGCGGCGAGCCGTCGGGGTTGGTGCGCTTGCCGTCCGGACCCTTCTTGTAGCCCGCCGCGTCGAGCAGCTGGTTGGCCTTCGCCGGGTCGTACGGCGTGACCGTGTCCTTGCCCTTGTAGGCGTCGGGCAGCAGCTTGTCCATGACGGGCAGCTTCAGGCCGGTCTGGCTGGCAGGCTTCATGATCCCGTAGGTCGCCTTGTCGGACATCTCCTGGCGGTTCAGCGCCGGCGCCATCGCTGCACGGAACTTCACGTCCGAGAACGGCTTCTGCTTGAGGTTCTGCGTGAGCACCGTCGTGCCGTTGGGCGCGTAGTAGAAGTGGTTGTGCCTGGGGTCGGCTGCGACGAACGCACGCTGCGGGTTGGGGATCTCGCCCCAGTAGGCGTCCAGCTGGCCGCTGCGCAGCTTCAGCGAGGCCTGCGAGGCGTCGTACTGCCCCTCGAGGACGAGCTGCTTGACGTGGATCTTGTCGGCCTGCCAGTAGTCGGCGCGGCGCTCGAGGACGAGGCGGCGGCCGTTGTAGCTCTTGACCTTCATCGGGCCCGTGCCGGCCGGGTTCTTGTCGATGAACTTCGTCGGGTCACCCGCCGGGCCGTAGAGGTGCTCGGGCACGATCGGCGCCTTGATGATGTCGTCGAACTTCGCCGCGGCGGGGCCGGTGAACTCCATGACGACCTGGTTGCCCTGCGCCGTCACGGACTTCGCGGGGGCGCCAAAGGTGTCGTTCCACAGACCGGCCTTGTCCACCGCCGGGTACTGCTTGCCCAGGTTGAAGGTGAACGCCACGTCCTGGGCGGTCAGCGGCTTGCCGTCGCTGAACTTCACGCCGTCGCGGATGGTGAAGGTCAGCTTCGTCGCGCCGTCCCACTTGTAGGCCGTCGCGAGCCAGGGGGTGACGTCGCAGCTGAGCCCGTTGCGCACCATCAGCGGCTCGTAGAGCCAGGTGCTGGTCAGCGGCGTCGGGGCGAACGGGTTGTAGTTGACCAGCCCGCCGATCGTCGTGGGCGCATCGGCCGGGAAGGTCAGGCTCGCGATCATCCCGTCACTGCCCGACCCGCCGGCGCTTGCGCCGACCTTGCCGGAACAGGCACTCAGGCCGGCGGCCGCACAGGCCGCGGCAACGACCGCGATGGTGGTCCTACGAAGCATGGCGAACTCCCTGCTGGGTGAAATTTCGGCCAACGTAGAGCGCGCTCGCAGGCAGGGTCAATGGTTACGTTCATGAAACTACTTTCACACTTTGCCGATGCTTTGCCCTGGCACTGTTGTCCGGTTTTCCCGGGTTTTCACGCTCAGCGGGGCTAGGAACCAACCCGGTGGAGGTGATAGACAGTCCGAGTGTCTTTCACTCTTGCCAGCGCCGGCACCCGCCCTGCCAACTGTGTAACCAGCAGGTCAGGCATGACCGCACAGCTCACCTCGGGGGCGGCCCTCCAGCGCCTCGACGCGGGCGACCTGAGCCTGCTGCTCCACCCCGCGAGCGAGCTCGAGGCCGGCCTGGCCAACCTCTGGCTGCGCCGCCTCGAGGGCGGGTCCGCCACGTGGACCCCGCTGCTCGGCCCGGCCGCGCCGGGCCGGGTGCGCTGGACCGCGGAGGGGCCGGTGGTCACCGGTGAGTGGCAGGGCCTGCGGTATGCCGTGCGGCTGCGGCTCGCCGACGAGGTCACCGCGTGGTTCTGGCACGTCGACGTCACCAACACCTCCGGTGAGGCGGTGACGGTCGACGTGGTCTGCGCCCACGACCTGGCTCTCACGCCCTACGGCGCGGTCCGGGTCAACGAGTTCTACGTCAGCCAGTACCTCGACGTGACCCCGGTCGCCACGACCGGTGCGGGCACGGCCCTCGCGGTGCGGCAGAACATGCCCGGCCCGCGTGTGCCGTGGGCCCTGCTGGGGTCCCTGCGCCATGGGCACGGCTGGGCCACCGACGCCCTGCAGCTGGTCGGCCGCGCCGAGGACGGCACCCGCACGCCGGCGGGGCTGGACCTCGCCGAGCTGCCGTCGCAGCGGCTGCAGCACGAGCACACCCTTGCCGTCCTCCAGGACGAGCCGGCCGAGCTGGCCCCCGGCGCGGTGCTGCGCACGGGGTTCTTCGGCCTGGCCGTGCCGCACCACCCGGCGGCCACCTCGTCGCAGGACGCCGTCCTCGCGGCGCTCGCCCTGCGCCAGCCCGAGGCCGTGCCCTCACCGGTGTCACCGGACGCCGGCGACGACGACGACG